>NZ_JBNPON010000001.1:0-190348 GCF_050315195.1 Clostridium sp. SGI.024
TATTCTTCTTTCATTCTCTCTATTGCTTCTTGTGGCGAAATTTCTCCCTTTTCTAATGCTTCTATAACATCACTAGTAGAGCTTTTTAAATTTTTAGAATTACTTTTATATCCTAATGAATTTATTACTTCATCCAGTTTTGCTCTAACTGTAGGATAAGAAATCCCTAGTTCTTTTTCTACATCCTTTATATTTCCTCTACACATAATAAAAACTTCTATAAACTTAAGTTGCTCCTTAGATAAGTACTCAAATTTAGAAAACTCAAATTCATTTTCAATAACAGTCTTACATGATGAACATTTTAATCTAGTTGCTTTCATTTTTTTATTGCATACTGGACAAGAAGTTATCACTTTATACATACTAATCTACCTCCTGTTAATTATATCTTATTCTCACTTACTAATTTTGTCAATATCAATATCAAATTTAATTATTATTTAATTAATAAAATTAATTTTTAACTTAAAATAACTTTATATTATTAATTTCCATATTAATTTTTTAAATAATATCTTAAAAACAGTATTTTTCTTTTATTAATATAAATATTAAAGAGGCTTAGTATTTAAACTAAACCTCTTAGAAATTAAATATTATATCTTGAAATTAAAATCTAAATTTTAATATATAGTGAATATATTTATATTACTTTACGAAATATCTTTTTTCCTTAATACTCTTAATAAAGATAAAATAGCTCCAATTAAAGATATAGTTGCGATACTTATAAAAACAAATCTCATTGCATAAATAAATACATCTGCTCTCCCTTCAACATAACCTGAAACTTTATAACCAATTTTATTACTCATAATTGAATATAAAATACTTGTTGAAAGGCCTATTCCAATTGTTATTCCTAAATTTCTTATTAATCCGTTAATACTTCCTGCAATTCCTAGTTTACTTTTATCAACAGTTGACATTATTAATGAGTTATTTGGTGATTGAAACATAGCATTTCCTAATGATACTAACCCTATAATAAGTGCCACTACAAATAATTGTGTATTTTCTTTAAACAATATTAAAGAAAATAAACCTAATGACATAATACTTAAGCCTAAAGCAGATATTTTCTCACTTCCTATTTTATCAGAAAGGTATCCACTCACAGGTGCAACTATTGAAAGTATTATAGGAGAAACTGTCATCATTAGCCCTGCTAAGCCTGGAGAAAGTTTTAGTACATCTTGAAGATAAAAAGGTAAAATTATATTTATAGCTCCAACTGATACAAAAGAAGTAAATCCACAAAATATACTTAATGAAAATAATTTATTTTTAAATATGTATAAGTCTAACATAGGATTATGTATTTTATCCTCAATCTTAATAAATAAAAATAATAAAAGAAGTGATAATACAAATGCACCTATTATAATAGGATTCGTAATACCTAAGCTTTGAGAAAAATTTATAGAACAAAAAAGTAAGATAATAGAAGTCATAAATAAAATATTTCCTTTAATATCAAAAGATATTTTTTCTTTCTTTTTACTAAAACTTAATATCTTTAACACTGCAATATATACTATAATTCCTATTGGTATGTTTATTAAGAATATATATTTCCAAGGTGCAACAGATACTATTAATCCTCCTAAAGTAGGTCCAACCATAGTTCCTAAAGCTACTGCTGTTCCTGACATTCCTAAAGCTCTTCCTCGTTCAGATGCTGGAAAAGTTTCTGTAATTATTCCTTGATTAGTTGCCATAGCTGCTGCAGCTCCTATAGCTTGAACTATTCTTGATATAATTAGCATTATTAGCGTGTTAGATAATCCGCAAAGTAAAGATCCAATTGTAAAAACTGCTATCCCTATTCTAAATACTCTACTTTTACCGATTATATCTCCAAATCTACCAAATAATAATATAAAAGCACATATTGTTATCAAATAACTAGTTACTACCCATTCGATGCCAGCCATAGTTGTTCCAAGTTCTCTTGCCATAGTTGGTAAAGCAACATTTACTATACTACTATCTAGAGTGATCATAAAAGTCATAGGTAAAACTACTAATAATATTGCCCATTGTTTCTTCATAGTTTCATCTCCTTGTAAAAAAATCATTAATCACTATATAATACTCCTATTTTTTTAAAATGAAAATCTATGAAAAAAAAGAAAATATTGAAATTTAGATAAATTTCTATATTTAACTTTAACTTTTTCATATTTTCATAAAATTTCTATGTTAAATACTTTCTTTATAATTAATTTATATTTATAACTTCTTTAAATATTTTTATTTTCAGAAAATATTGAGAATTTTGACACTAAATTTCCATATTAGAATATTAGAATATATGCTAAATAAAATTTAAAAGGAGAATTTATATGATAAAAGAATTAGGGGAGTATTAATTCATATCAACTAAAAAAATAGAGCATAAAATTTGCTCTATTTTTTAATATTATCCCTATACACAACTATGCTATTGCTTCTATTTTTCTTACTTCTTTAAGCTTTTCTTCAACTAATTCTATAAGCTTTTCTTTATCTTCCTCATTGTTTACAACATCCATTTTGTCCATGTCTATTATTAGAACTTCAGATGCATTATAACAATTTTGAACCCAATTATCATAATCTTTCCATAAAAAATGATAATATTCTCTTAAGCTATCATCAATTTCAAATTCTCTTCCTCTTAAAGCTATTCTATTTAAAACTGTTTCAAATGATCCCTTTAAATAAATCATAATGTCAGGTGCCTTCTTAGGAAGTTCTTCTAATTCTTCTAGCATATTGTTTAAAAGATCTTCATAAATCTTCATTTCTAACTCATTTATTCTTCCAAGCTCCATGTTTTTCTTGGCAAAATACCAATCTTCATATATTGATCTATCTAAAACATTATTATTGTTTACTAGTGCTTCTTTTATGCTTTTAAATCTTGTATTTAAAAAATAAAGTTGTAATAAAAATGGATATCTTCTTTTTTGAATTTCTTCTTCACTTTCGCTATAGAATAAAGGTAATATAGGATTATCATCTACACTTTCATAAAATACATCTGAATTGAAATGATTTCCTAGAATTTCAGCAACAGAACTTTTACCAAGTCCAATCATTCCTCCAACAACTATCAACATGCTTCACCTATCCTTTACTTTTTGTCTTTCTCTATATTACATAATAAAAAAATCACTTTCAAGTCTTGACTTTTATAATTTGTACTACATATGGTGCTATAAGTTTTAAAAACACTATATGTTGTGTAATTATCAAAATATTTTAAATCTTAGTTTCATAAATAAAAAGAGTCTTGATATTGATATTTTAATCAATGCTCAAAACTCTTATTATTTATATGTTAATCTACATTAAATTCAATATTTGCTTTTTTATATTTATAAATTCTTCAGTAGTAACTATATTTTCATTTCTTTCTTTAGGTAAATTAACTATAATCTCCCCCTTAATAATTGCAGGCTTTTCTGAGATTATATAAATTCTATTTGAAAGTAATATTGCCTCTTCTATATCATGAGTTATAAATAATATAGTTGAATTCATTTCTTTTGTTAAATCTAATAACCATCTTTGCATCTTCCTTCTTGTCATAGAATCTAATGCTCCAAAAGGTTCATCTAAAAGCATAATATCTTTAGATGTTAAATATGTCTTTAAGAAATTAGCTCTTTGCTTCATTCCACCTGATAATTGAGATGGATATTTATATTCAAAACCACTAAGTCCAAAGTCATTTATATGTTTCTTTACTTCTTCCCTAGAATCCTTCTTATTTTTACCCTTAAAAATAAGTGGAATACCTATATTATCTATTACCTTCTTCCACGGAACCATCATATCCTTTTGATACATATAGCTTATATCACCATTTATATTAATTTCACCATTATCACTGCTAATAATATTAGTTAATATATTAAATATAGTACTTTTTCCACTTCCTGAAGGTCCAAGTATTGAAATTAACTCTCCTTCATTAACTTCAATATTAATATCCTTTAATATTTCCATGTTATCAAAGGATTTAGAAATATTTTTTATTAAAATCTTATTTTGATAAGAATTCATTTGTATAAGCCTCGCTTGCTTTCATATCCTTATTAATTAATTTATTATCATACAAGAATTTAGTATAGTTATCCCATACACTATCCTTCATTTCTCCCCAAATATTAGTACCTTCCATATACTTATCAGCTAGATATTTTTGACTTTCTATTGCTAATTCTTCACTTATTTCAGGCACCTTGCTTACTAATAATTTAGCAGCTTCTTCTGGATTTGCTATTGCATCTTCATATCCTTTTGTAGTTGCTTCCATAAACTTTTTAGCTAAATCTTTCTTATTATTAACTGTATTCTCAGTTGTAGCAATAATAGGAGTATAGTAATCTAAAGCTGGATCTAAATCTCTAACTGGAATATAATTAATATCAAAACCTCTAAGCTTTGCTTCAATATTTGTCCAAGCTTCAAAAGTCCATTCAAAGTCTAAATTATTTTTGGTTGCTATAAAGAAATCTTCTGTACCTGCATCTACCATCTTTAATTTAGTAAAATCAGCTCCATTTTTCTCCATAACAGCCTTTAAAATAGCTTCTTCTGATGGACTTCCCCATCCACCGTAAACTTTATTTTCAAAGTCTTTTACAGTCTCTATTCCCTTTTCTTTAGGTGATGTAAAGCCTGATGTGTTATGTTGTATTATAGCTGCTATTGCCATAACAGGTAATGGACTATCTGATGTTCTAGCATAAGTTAAATCTTCTTGATAACTAACTGCAAAATCACCTTTTCCTGCAGCAAGAAGCTGTAGAGATGATCCTTCTGATGGCTGAATTATTTCAACATCTAAACCTAAATCCTTATAATATCCTTTTTCCTGTGCTACATAGAACCCAGTATGATTAGTATTAGGTGTCCAATCTAAAATTAATGTAACCTTTTGTAAATCTCCATCTTTGCTAGTTTCTTTATTATTACTACATCCTGTAAATAAAGTTAATGCTGCTACTGATGCTAATACTACTGATAATAACTTCTTTTTTATCATTATTTTCACCTCTAACTAATTATTTTCCCTTTTACTATTTGTTTTTTTATAATTCCATGGAGTAAAAATTTTTTCCATAATTGAAACTAAAATAAATATTGCCATACTTATAGCTACTATTATAACTATGGCTGCAAACATTTTATCTAAAGCATAGGCACTTCTTGCTCTTGTCATATATACGCCAAGTCCCTTATCTCCTCCAAGCCATTCTCCAATTACTGCTCCCATAATACTATAAGTTGCAGCTATTCTCATACCTGAGAAGAAACTTATCATTCCATAAGGAAGCTTTAAATGTATAAATATATTAAGCTTAGATGCTCCCATAAGCTTAAAGTGATTTATTAAATCCTTGTCTACACCTTCTAATCCATCTACTATACTTATTACTATTGGGAAAAAACATACAATTACAACTACAATTATTTTAGGTAAATAACCAAAGCCAAACCATATAATAAAAAGTGGTGCCAAAGCAATAGTTGGTATAGTTTGTGATATAACTAAAACTGGATAAAGAGCTTTCTTTATTAATGGAACCATATCCATAATTACAGCTAGTATAATAGATAGTCCTATAGAAATTATAAATCCAACAGAGCCTTCATATAATGTTGCTAGTATATGAGGTATCATGACTTTAAAGTCACTAATTAATACCTTAATAACATCCGTAGGAGCTGGCATAATGTATTTTTCTATTCCTCCTGCTCTTACAGCTACTTCCCATATGCTTAATAAAATTAATATAAATATTATAGGTGCAAGTTTATTCCCTATATTTTTTGATTTTTTCATCCATAGTCACGCCTTCTTTTTTATAGTCTATTTTAACCATAGAACAAACTCTTGATGCACCTTCTTCTGTACATATCTCTTGAGCCTTCTTCACTATCTCTAGTAAGTCATCTAGTTCTCCCTCCATTGTGGTTTCCATTGCTCCAACTTCATACTTTACTCCAGTAGAAGCAATATACTCAATAACCTTGTCCACTACAGGATAAATTCTTTCTTCACTAACTGAAGGTATTACCTGAAGACTTACATTGCAAAGTGCCATAAAAAATTCCTCCTCTATATTAAAATTAACTTAAATAATTTTTCCTAAATCTGATAGAGTATATAAAAACAAAAAAAACAGCATCCCTTGATAAGAATGCTGCTCAATAGCTTAATTTGTAATGAAAAACAATACTATTCTCCCTACGTTGGCATTATCCAAATCAGGTTTATGGGTCAAAATTGTATCAATTTTATCTCAGACAGTTCACTGCCCCCCCAGATAAATTATTAAGTTTATATATACATAGTATTCATTTTGGTTATAAATGTCAAGCTAATTAATAATAATTATTAATTATATACCTTTGTGGTTTATTATTACTTTATTTTCTATGCTCCATATATAACAACTAAAACTCCTTATTTAATAACCTTTTAAAATTTTCTTCAACAATGACTAAAAACTCATTCACATTAACATCCTTAAATTGAGCTACTTTCTCATATACTTTTATTATTTCACTTGGATATCCATACTCTCCATTAACCCATTCTAATGCTGTTGGTCCATCAGTTTCAATAAGTAATTTATCTATAGGTATTCTACTTAAGACTTCATAAGTTTTTTCTGAATATCCTATATCTACACTTATAGTAAAATAACATCCAAGATCAATTAACTTTTCTAGTGTATTTATATCCCCACTATACCAATGAATTATTGCTTTATTATAATTATATTTTTTAAGAGCCTCATATATCTCTTCTTCTGCATCTTTAGTGTGAAGGCTTATAACTTTATTTCTCTTAATGCTTTCTTCTAACATAAAGTAAAATATCCTTCTTTGTGGCTCAAAGGTACTCTTATCTTCTACCCAAAGATAGTCTAAACCTATTTCCCCTATAATTTCACTTTCTTCAATATATGGAATAAGCTCTTGTAAATCTTCCTTATATTCTGCTGCCTTCCATGGATGTATACCAAAACAAGGCATAATAAATTCACTTTTCTTACTGTACTCTTTATTTTTAATATAACTTTCTATATTCATACTATTAGCTATAGTAAGTATCTTATTATCATTAATATCGCTTATTGCTTCTTCAATTTTATCTTCAAAAAAATCTAAATGTGTATGACAATCTATATACATATAATCTCCTTTCATAAAGATGATTAATTAATATCTATATACTAAAGAGTAATTTATTATTCTTAATTATTTTTATTACTTAAATACTCAATGAGCTTTATTTCCCATTTAGAATCTGAAATATAGTCTTCTTTATTATCTAAATAATATTTAAGTAAATATATTTCTTCTTGTGAAAAAGCTTTAAATAATTCTATACTGTCTTCTCCCCAAAAGCACTCACTTAATATTTCTACTAAATCTCCTATACTTTTGACTTCTTGCTTTACAATAGATACTTTATCTGAAATAAATCTACAATCTTTTATTTCAGTAATTAAGTTACGTAGCTTTTCGTTATCCATAAGCTCATTATCTATAAATATATCTTTTTCAAAATTCTCTTCATTTTTGAAACTTAGAAATATATTTTCAATATCTCCTGTTAATAATCCAACTTCTATTCTAGGATAGATATTTATCACTGATTTTTTAATATATTCTATTTCTTCTTTATCGATTATGCCTATAGTGTTGCATACTCTATTGGATGAATTTATTAATTCTTCAATGATCTCTTCTTTAGATAGTCCTTTAAATATACTTAATAACATTTCTCTCTCTATTTCCGAAATATTTAATTTAAATATATCTCTGCCTAGAATTTCAAGTCCTATAGCATTTGTTAGTATAGGCTCAAAAATATTAATTAATAACCCTTTATAATCTTTGCAATACCCATTTAATATATTAATAATTTTATCCCTATGGAATGCTTTACAAAATTTATTTTCTATAAGCAATGATTTCAAATATTCATTTATATATTCAATTCCACAAAGGCTTTCAGATACAGGATTAGAAAGCTGATAATCTATGCTACATTCTATTTTATGAGCAAAGAATCTATAATCATATTTTTTAAATGATGCTTTTATTTCCTTTAATGTATCATTGTAAGATATGTTCCCAATATTAGATGAGTTTTTAAAACATCCTCTAATAGATTTTTACCTATTACAATCATAGACTCTATTATTTCCCATGAATCCTTTAATAAATCAATTAAATCTTTTTCCATTAAACTTTTAATTGGATCTTTTAATTTCTTTAATTCTAAACCAAGAGAAAAACAAATTGATTTAAGCAACTCTTCCGCAACTTCTATTGGAACTGAAGTACTATCTCCCATGGTATATCTTTCAGTCCATTTTCCAAGTAAATTGTAAATCTTTGCTTCAATTAACATTCTCTCTTCTTTAGTAATATTTCCGTCTATTTGTATTTCATCAGAAAATACTAATAAACTAGTATTATTTTCTTCCATAATACCTCCAAAACTTTATTCATACTTTTGCTAATCATTAATTAAATATTATAATATTTATTAAATATCAGTATATCTACCTCTAAATCCATATCTTGTATTTCTACAAAGCTCCTCTAAATTAGTTTCGCTCAAATACTCTAAGGATCCTTGGCACTCTTCATTAAAATGAATTTTCATAAAAGTGATAAGTTCGTCATCAGCTATTTGCTCCATAGCTTCACCTTTAAAGTAATAAAAGCAGTCTTGAAGTTCCATTAAAGTATCTTTATAATTTTGTTGCATTATATAAGGGGAATCACAAAAAGCTTCTACTATCTTTTTCATAACGCCTTCTGAAAATTCAATTCTTCCTGTATCCTTTAGTGCCTTAAAACGATACTCAACTAGCTCATTAATATCTTCATCAGATAAAGTTAAGCCGTATTTAATAGTTAGTTCATTGCAACCTTTAAGTTCTATTACAGCTTGCTTTTTTTGTATATTCTGAAATGCTAAAGTAATATTTTCATTCATGCAAATCACCTCTTTAATACACTCTACTCCTAACATAGCACTACTACAAGACTTGAAATTTTTAGAATTTTGTGGTAATATATAAGTGTAAAATAAATATTTTTATCAAATTTTCTTCATTTATAGTTTACTAACTTAAAATTAACATATATAAAAATAACTCTAAGTAGATGAACGACATAATCTACTTAGAGTTATTTTTAGTTTAAATTTAGCTTCTATCTAATATTAATATATTTTTATATATCCTAATCATAGTTTGCATATAATATGAGTTATAATTATCTATTGTATTTCTATCAGCATTAATTAATCTACTTTTAATCACAAAACTTTTGAAGGTCACTTTTTCCTCCTCCTATCTTTGATAAGTTATTTAATATATCATAGAAGAAGCTTTCTCTCGATTAATTTTTTTCTATACTATTTATAATATATCCATCTTTTAAAAATACAATTTTTTTATGTTAATTCATCTTCATTTAATTTACTTATATTTATTTGAATTAAGTTATTATAAATAAAAAAGATATCTTAGTAACCAACTAAATTACTAGGATATCTTCATTAATATTCAAATAAATCTTTTAAAAACTATCCATAAATAAGTTCTTTCCTTACTAATTTTTCTAAAGTTTCAGTGATCATAAATCCATAATTATGGTTTTATATTAATTACTATTTATAATCTCTGCTTCTATTAATTTGTTTGCTTCTAGCTCTTTTTCACGCTTATCTGTTATAAACTTCTCCATCTCAGCTTCTTTTTTCTTATCAAGAGGATAAAACATCATAGCAATAACTGAACATAAAAATGCAGCTGCTGGAATTAAGCTTTTCATGTATACAATTGCTTTTAATGTTTCTGGTGTTTGTTGTGTAAGATTTGCTGAATATCCTACAAACTGAAGGACATAACCCATTATAAATGCTCCAAATGCTTGTGAAAGTTTATTTACAAATGTAAATGTAGATGAAACTAATGCCGACCCATTTATACCAATTTTCCACTCTGCATAATTAGCAGAATCTAAAACAGCTGATCTACATAACATATTTGTAATAGCACCAATAAGAACTGATGATATTAAGAATATCATAATTAAAAAAGTATTTTTTACAGGAGCAAATATTAACCCAAGTGCTGGAATAATAGCTAGTGCTTCAGCTAAAATTATCCCCTTTCTCTTTCCAAGTTTACCTACATACCATCCAACTATAGCAATCAATACAAAAGAAAATATAGCGGTTGCCCATCCAAGATAACCCATGAGATGTTGTTTTTCTCCCATATTATATTTAAAAAAATACATATTTAGTCCATTTCCGATTTGAAGAGCTAAAGCATCTGTCCCAAAACTAATAAGTACCATTAATAAAGCTATATTAGAAGTAACAACTTTTATTTTATCTTTAAAAGGTATTTTCTTAGTTGATTGAGCTTTAGTATCTAGAGTAGGATTGTAAACATCAAGTTTTCTAACAGACATTGCAGATAATATAAACATTATTGTACAGAATATTGCAAAAATTACTGTTACTTTAAACCATGCATCTTTATTTCCATCACCACCAAACCACTTTAACATATAAATAGCTAATGATACAGCTGCTAAATTTCCTATATTGCCAAGGGCTTGGAAGATAGCTTGAACCTTTGTACGACGAGTTGTGCTATTACTCAAAATAATTGGAAGTGCAAGTTGCGGAATTTGTACAACTGTCCACGCTAAACTATACAAAATATAAGTTGTATATGCATAAACTATTTTTCCACTTACACTTAAATCTGGAGCCATAAACATTACTACAAATATAATTCCTAATACCGGTGCTCCAAATGTTATATATGGTCTATATTTACCAAATTTTTTAGTATTAGTTCTATCGATAATCATTCCCATAATTGGATCTGTTAATGCATCTATAAGTCTAGCTACCATAAATATTGTTCCTGCTACCGCAGCTGAAATACCTAAAACATTTGTGTAATAAAACATAATATATGTTCCTACAAAAGCGAATATTGCCGTATTAGCAATATTTCCTATACTATACAAGTAAACTTCCTTATTTGAAGCCTCTAATTTTTTCATAATTTTCCCCCCATTTTTATTAATTTTTAAATTATTTCCCCACAAGATGTAAATGTTATCATGAATTCTATTATGTTTTATTATAAAATATATTTTATATACTTATAAAATCACATAATAGTATTGAGTATCTTATAATATAAGGATACTTCATTTCTAAAATTCTATTTTTCTTTATAACTCCTCCCTATTCTATTATTTTTTGAAAACGATTTCTAAACCCTTCTGCAAATGTTAGTAGTTTTTATTTCCATTTTTTACCTTCTTATAATTAATTATAATTTTTAATTTTTAATTATTCAATATGTTTTTAAAAAAAATTAGTTATTCCTTTATTTTTATTTATTTATAATATTTTTTATACGATTAATTAATTATTATTTTTAATAAATAAGAGTGCTATACTTAATTCAAAACTAATATAAATTTAAATATATATCGATTTAAACTATAATTCTTAATGTTTTTCATATTTAAACCTTTACTGTTATACATAATTAATTAAAATAAATAATTAATTAAAATAAGTGATTAATTAAAATAAATAATTGATCTCATATTTAGGAGGTATTAAATTTTATGACTAATAAGAAAAACATAATTCTTATTTTATCTGATCAGCAAAGGTATGATACAGTTAGTGCTTATGGTCTAAACGATATATGTAAAACTCCTCATATCGATGCTCTTGCTAATGAAGGAATGAAGTTCACAAATGCATTTACATCATCTCCTATTTGCGCACCAGCTCGTGCAAGTGTTATGACTGGTCTTTATCCTCATAATCATGGTGTAATAGATAATTTTACAGATATCAAAGATGGTATTCCTGTACTTGGAAAGTGTATGAATGAACAAGGATATTATTGTGGTCTTGCTGGCAAATGGCATGTTTCTGCAACAAAAACACCTGAAGATTGTGGTTTTGAAGGAAAACCTTTTATGGGATATGGATTCCCTGGAAGCCAAGTATTTCCTAGCTTAATATTTAATCAACCACCTGATAACCTTCCTAATTACTATGAAGAATACTTAAGAGAAAACAATTTCAATATACCTGATGTTTCGAATGGCTTCTTAGGTAATAATCCTGCCCTTCAAATTCAAGAAATGTATGCTAAGCATGAAGGACCAGTAGAAAGTACTATAGAATACTTTGTTGCTCATGAAGCTAATCGTTTAATTGATGATGCTATTAGACAAGATAAACCATTCTTAATTTGGGCTAACTTCTGGGGTCCTCATTCTCCAAGTATTGTTCCTGAACCTTATTACTCTATGTATGACCCAAAAGATATTAAGGAACATCCAAGTTATAAAGATGATTTTAAGGATAAACCTTATGGCTATTACCTTACAGAAAAAATGTGGGGGCTTGGAGATTACGGATGGGATGGGTTTGCAGATATATCTGCTAAATACTATGGACATTGCACAATGATAGATGATATGGTTGGACTAATAGTTGATAAGTTAAAAAAACTAGGAATATATGATGATACTATTATTATATATGGTGCAGATCACGGTGATTGCCTTGGTGCACATAAGTTAATTGAAAAAGGTGCATTTACTTTCGATGAAATATATAGAATTCCAATGATAGTTAAAGGACTAGGAGATAAGGATAATGATAGCTTTGTTTATTTACAAGAAATCATGCCAACACTTTTAGAAATAGCAGGTACAAAACCACCTAAAGCAGTTGATGGTGAAAGTCTTCTTCCTTTAATGAATGGAACTAAGGAAAGCAATAATAGAACTGAAATATTTGGAGAATTCCATAATCACTTTTATGTATCACGTCAAAGAATGGTAAGAGATAATAAATACCAATTTACCTTTAATGAAAATGAAAAAGGTGAACTTTATGATTTTACCAACGATCCATATCAATTAAACAATTTATGTTATAATGAAAGATATAAAGATATAAAAAGCGAATATATGGAAAAGCTATCTCATCATTTGAAAGCAAGTAATGATCCAGCAAGCGTATGGTTTCATCGTATAAAAGAATTTTATTAAAAATATAAAATAGGAGTATAGATAGATTTTCACAAAAACAAATTTATCTATACTCTTCTTAGTATAAAATAGAAATTTTATTTTTAATTAATAAAGTAATCATAAACAACTCTAGCACTTGCTCCTATAGCTCCATTAATAGGTTTATACGTTACTAATTCTATATTAGAAAAATACTTATCTCCTATAAAACTTAAATCTTTTTCAATATATGATTTAAATTGATTAAATAAAGTCTTATCCTCAAATAATCGCCCATGCAAGAAAATTTTAGTTGGATTTATTATCATAGATAGATTTGAAATGGTCATACTTAAATATTTTAATGCTTCTATTATATATTGTCTTATAACTTCATCCCCTAAATTATATGCAGTTATAATATGTTCAATGTTCACCTCTTTATCTTCTTTCACTAAACTGTCCAAAATAATAGATGCTTTATTTTCAAGTAATATTTTCGCTGTTTTTATTAACCATCTTTCACTTGCATAAGTATTTAAACATCCATTTTTCCCACATTCACATCTCTTTCCATCTACCTTAACAATTGTATGTCCTATTTCTCCAGATATATAATCATTGCCTTGGAATAATTCTCCATTAATAACATTTGCGCAGTACATTCCAATGCCTAAATGAAAAAAAGAAAAATTTTCCGGACTTTTTTTAGGCTGAAATAAGTACATTCCCATAGCCATACACTTTACATTATTATCCATAACAATAGGTAAATTAAATCTCTCTTTAATTTTTTTAGGGAAAAAATTTTCCCATATATTAGAATCCGAAAATAGTTCTGTAGCGTTATTATTTATCTTACCTGGTACACCTATACCTATTCCTAAAATCTTATTATTTATATGTTTATTTTTTTGCATAAGTATTTGTGTATTTTTAATAATAAATTCTGTTATATTCGATATTTCATTATACGTTGTTGAATATATTAATTCATCTATAATATTACCTTTTAAATCAGCTATACAAAAAGATATATTTTTTTCATTAAATTCTATTCCAATTTCATAACAATAATTAGGATTTAAATCTATTAAAACACGCTTTCTTCCTGGCATATTATCACTTTGTTCAACTTCACCTAAATCTATAACAATTTCTTCGTTAATAAGTTCAGTTATTGTCATTGTTACTGTTGCAGGAGTAATATCGGTTTGCTCTGCTATAGTTGCTCTAGATACAGGAGCATTCCTAAAAATATACTCTAATATTCTACTTCTGTTAGTTCTTTTTATAGAATTCATATTCCCCCTCCTTTTCTACCTATATTTAATTAAATATATACTTATACCACATATATTTAATACCTTACTTTAATTTATTAAAATATTTTTATAAACTAAAAATTACCACAATCATATTATACATAAACATCTAAATTTATACAATTTATAGGATATCAACTATAAACTTTATCTTAATAAAAAGAAAGCTGTCTCATATGTAATTAATTAAATTACTGAGACAGCTTCTTTACTATTCAAATTTATTTGTTCTCTTTGCTATATATGGTAATATTAATCCTAATGCAATTAATATAAATGGAGTTATAATATTTAATAATAATTGGAATGTATCTTCTGAATACATTCCACCTATACAAGCAAATGCTGTAAAGGCAAAACACCAAGCACCAATAATTATTCCTAAAGTTCTATTTTTAACAAAATAGTATTCTCTTTGGAATTTGTCTCCTGCTTTCTTTAAAGCTATATATGCAACAAATACCCATAAGTATCTTAATGGCATACATACTGCATTTAGCTTTACTAACCATCTAACTAACTCATCAACACTACCTATTCCTATTGCTGGAACTATAATTAATATAGAAACTATAATAAATATTAACTTAAATCCATTAGTATATGCACCATTTTTATTTCTTACAAATAGTTTTTCTGGAATAAATCTTCTATCTCCACTATCAAGCAACATACGTAATGGAGCATCAATTGAAATTATTAGTACAGCAAATTGACCAATCATATTTGTAATTGCATAAGCTATAACAAATAAATTACCTACTCTATAATACTCACCTAACTTTTGGAATGCATAATATGCACCATTTGTCATTAAATCCTTAGGAATATTATTTGAATCAAACATCATTCCTAATGATATTGTTCCAAGTATTGCAGTAACTGCAACCATAATAGCTAATGCTATCATTCCCTTTGAAAAACCTTTTGCTGGATCTTTCATTTGATTTACATATGGTGATATTTTTTCACAGCCACCAACAGCAAAAACTAATATTGATAAACTCGTGAAAAATGCCATATCAAACTTTGGCATAAATGTACTTAATGACCAGTCAATTTGATTTAACTGAACATTTGTTATTGCTGGTGCTGCCATCATTAATAAAATAAATAGCATAGACATTACAAACATAGAAGTTCCTGCTAAAGAAGATAATTTCTTTAATGGATTTAATCCCTTAGATGCAATGTACATAGCAACTATAAAAATAATTAAACAACTTATTTGTAGTAATACTGTATTCATACTACTAATTCTACTATCTTGGAAGATAGCCCAACTTGTTGCAATCATAAAGCTATTAGGTTTTTGTGAAATGTATGGCATATGTACAATCCAATATGTCCACCCTGCATAATATGCTATCTTAGGTCCTATAGTTTCTCCAACCCAAGAACTAACTCCACCACCATGACTTTTGAATGCTGATCCTAATTCTCCTACCATTAAAGCATATGGTATAAAATATATTGCAAAAATTATTAACCAAGCAACAATTGCTTGTAGTCCATTGTATTCAGAAAATCCGTTGATTACATTACCAAATCCCCAAACACCTGAAAAGGCCATTAATGCAAGAGTATACCACATGATTTTTTTTCTTTCGTTTTCTAGCATAATTTTAACCTCACTTTAATAAAATAAAAAACTACAACTATTATAGTACCATATTTGTAGTTTTTTTTCATTATTTTTATACATTTTATTATTTATATTTATTAAATCCATTACTTTATTCTTGATAAATGACTTCGAAATCCTCAAAGACTACTAACATATCTTCAGTAAATTCATATCCAATTTCTTTTCCCTCATTGCTAAAAAATCTTATATGTCCTTCTCTCCAGCTTTCTAAGGAATCATCTTCTCCTTCTCGGCTACAGATATCGTAGGTAATATCTTTAAAGGGAATAATTGTAATATTCTTAGTTTCTATTATACATCTAGGATTTCCATCCCAATCAGTAACAATACTTAAATCTCCTATTTTAGGTAAATTGCTACCTTCTTTTTCATAAGCCTCAAAACTACTTGAAGTAGCTTTTTTCTTACCTTCAAGTACAAGCTTTAGTAATTTATTTGCTAAGTCTTCTGTTAATTCAAAATGAAAAGCCTCTAAGTATTTTGTATTCTTATCATATCCACTTTTCTCTAGGAATCTATTCCAAAATAAGTCTATTCTATTCATCTTTTATATTCCCTCAACCCTCTAAATAATTTTTTTAACTTAATTATCTAATTTATAACTTTAACATATAAAGAACTGCTTTTTCATTCATTTATCATATTAATAATAATTTGTCCATCCTCTTCAGTAATACCTATTTCTCCATTTACTCTAACTAAATGATTATTAATTTCTTTATTCTTTAAATCTAAATCATCTATAACAACATACTTCTCTATACTTTTATTATCATTTAACCATGCAGTAATTTCTTTAGCTTTTACATGACTAAAGGTTTTTCTACTTCGTATTTCTTCAGTACTAAAATCAAGTGTTTTTCCAAATAAGTTTATATTAAACTCACATAAAACTTCATATAGTTCTTTAGAATATCCATCCTGTGGAAGCATATTGTCATCAAACCATAATCTCCATCCAGATGACATAACAATAACTGCTCCAGTTTTATCAACTATACTTTTTAAAATGCTAACACGCTCTCTATCAACTACTTGACCTTTATTATTATTTAAAAACTTTTCCGAATTTAAAACACCATCTATATCAAGAAATATAACCTTCATACATTATACCTCCAAAGTATTTTTCATATTTAGTATTTAGTTTAATTAATTTACTTCATATATTTCGTAATAAACGTCATCTACTTCCAACCCACTATCTACATTTTTGTAATTTGTATAAGATACATGAAACTTATTACCACTATCACTCCATCCTGTTACCTGTAACCATTTATCATTACCTATTTTAGGTAATATTGAATTAGTTAATTCTTGAATATTAGATATTTTCAAATTCTCATCTATTCGTGCTAAGCTTATATTATTATTTTCAGTAAAAATATGATCCATATTTGAAATTATAATAAATTTTTTGTCTTTACTAATTTTAAAATAAGAGTAATCATATTTTAATTGTAATTGTTTTTCTAACTTCTTTGTTTCTATATTGTAATTCCAAATACCGTAATCCTCTTCAACATATCCCGAAAAAAGTATATTATTCTTACTATATACTACATCTCCTGTAACTCTAACCTTTATTTCACTATCCTCATCAAAAAACGTTATTAATTTATTATTTTCAATATATCCTAAAATGCTTACTTCTTTTTTTTCTCTATCAGTTAAAGAAACATAAATCTTGTTGTCTTCTGCCATTAAAATATTTTGCTGTTTATATTTAAAATTATCTAATAGTTTACTATCTACCTCATAATACTTACTATTTACTGTATCTACTATTAACATTTTTTCATAATTATCTTTATAATAAATTTCTAAATTATCATCAAAAGTTGACTTAAATGTATTTCTATCTACATTAGTATCTTTTATTATTTTTTCATATTCTGCAAATTCTTTCAAATTGTAATTTTCATCTAATGTATAAACTTTATCATCTTTTAATATTTTAAACTTTCCACCTGTCAATGCGTCCTCTGTAATTAATTGTCCATCAATCTCCTTATTTTCCCAAGTAACTACATTTCTATTATTTTGTATTTCATCTGTAATTGTTCCTATTGATAAACTACTAATATATTGCTTTTTAAATTGAACTGTAGAAATATCATTTATCTCTGTTTCTTCATTAAAATTTATATGAACTAATTTTCCATCCGATCTTAATATAGAAACATTTTTACTTCCTACAAGATTTTCAGTTGTTGCTATTTTAGTAATATTAATTTTATTATTTTTATTATTTTTATTAGCTGTGTCCTTTGCCTCTTCATCAATTACCACACTATCAATAACCTTTTCTTCACTTGAAATTTTACTTGTACAACCTATCATTATACTTGATGTAATAATCATTAAACCTATTAATAATTTTTTGTTTTTCATATTATCCCCCTTTCATACTTTAATTTTAATCAAGTATTATTTTTAAACTTGTTCTAACTTATTTCCAAGTTGTAAATTTTTAGGGATTTCTATAATAAATTTTGATTTATCATCCTCTAACATAAGATTAATCTTTCCTTTATGACCTAAAACAATATTTCTGCAAATATATAACCCTAATCCATTTGAGTTTTTAGATGAAAATCCTTTTTCTTCTACTTTTACAAAGGGTTCAAATATTTTATCTTTAAGCACATAAGGAATTTTCTTTCCTTTGCTTAAAATTGAAAAATGTAAATTGTTATTGTCTTCTTTTATTTCAATTATTATATTAGTCTTTTCATATGAATATTTAATTCCATTATCTATTAAATTACTAAATAATATTATTAAGTATTGTTTATTACCTCTAATATTTACTTCTTCAATATTTGTAATTATATTTAATTCCTTTTCTTTTATTTGTAGTGACTTTAAGCTTAGTAAATCCTCTATAATATTTTTTATGTTAACTTCTTGAAATGAATATTCTTCTAAATCACTGCTTTGCTTTGAAATATTAAGTAATGACATAACTAATTCATGCATTCTATTACTTTCAGATATTATTCTGTTTAAAGCCTTTTTCTTAAATGCTTCATCATTAAAATCATCTTGTATTAAGATTTGTGCATAACCTGAAATATTAGTTAATGGTGTTTTTAATTCATGAGTTATATTTCTAAAAATATTTTTTTCTTGATTATCCTTAAGCTTTAATTTTTCATTCATATCATTAAAGCTATTTATAAGTACACCTATTTCATCCTTAGAAGTACTTTTTATTTTTTCAGGATAATCTCCTTTACTAATTTCTAAAAGCTTGTCTTTCAATTTAATTATAGGTTTAATAATTGATGACGATAAAAAATATACACATATAAAAATTATAATAAATAACATAGAAACCATTATATTTATAATAGATTTTATATTTAGATTTCTTAAATAATCATTACTATAATCTTTAACTAAAACTAATACTCCTATTTTATTTTTCTCATTATAAATTGGAATACTTAACTTCCCAAGTACATTTCTATTTTTATTTATAATATCTACTACTGTTTTATTATTTTTAGTATTTTCAAAAGATGGTGGTAAATCTTTTATAATATTTAAATCTATACTTTCTCCATTATTTATTCCATTAGATATAACTTCACCTTTTATATTATAAAAAATCCCTTGACTATTAACTCTTTCAACAATAAAGCTCATAACTCTACTATTAAAATCCTCAGTAGTCATTTTACTTTTATCAATACTATTTAAAACTGTATAGTCTTCTAAGTTCTTACTTGATATTTTATAAATATCCTCCATGTCCTTTACTACAAATTCTTTAAAGCTCTTATCAAAGAATTTATTTAAAAGTATATTAAAAGTTATAAGTGATAATATAAAGACACTTCCTAAAACTAATCCATATTTTTTTCTAATCGTTAGCATTTTTCACCTTCAGCATATACCCAACCCCAAATATTGTTTCTATTTGAAATTCTCCACCTAACTTTTGTCTTAACCTTGTAATATGGACATCTATAGTTCTAGAGTCTCCCAAATAATCATATCCCCAAACTAAATCTAATAATTGATTTCTAGAAAAAACCTTATTAGGATTCTTTGATAAAAATAAAAGTAAGTCAAACTCCTTGGGTTTTAATTGAACTTCTTTTCCTAAAACACTTACACTTCTGCAATTTTCATTTACTTCTATATTATCTATAATAATTTCTTTTCTTTCTTTTAAATCCGATATTTTCTTAAATTCCTCTCTTCTTCTAAGTGAAACTCTAATTCTTGTAACTACTTCTCTTATATCAAATGGCTTTGTTATATAATCATCTGCTCCTAGCTCTAACCCCAATATTTTATCCATAATATCCACTCTAGCTGTAAGCATAATTATAGGTATTTTATAACTTGAAATCTTCCTACATACACTAAACCCATCAGTATCATTTAGCATTATATCTAATAATATTAAATCTGGATTAAATGCTTTTATTTCATCTTCAGCTTCTAATCCATTAGGATTTACTTTCACCTTATACCCTTCCTTAATTAAAGCAAACCTAAGTATTTCACTTATATCTTTATCATCCTCGATAATTAAAATATTCTCTCTCATTTTATTCTCCTAAAATTCTCTTTATATAAAGAATATACTATAAATATTAATATTCTTTTCTAAATTGTTTCCAGTTTGTAAATAATTCTATTAAATCATAAATTTATAAACTATAACCCCTAATAATAAAATCCAAACTAATACTACAGGTAATCCATATATATTACTTATTTATATATATTATACAATTTATTCCATTAGCTATAAACAAAATAAGACTATAAATATTATATTGGGTACACCTAGTAAAAACTCCAAGTCATCCTAATACAATATTTATAGCCTTCTATACTTAATGTAATAATTTAATTAGTCATCATGAAAAGTTAACTTTCATTGTGTACTTATATATTATTTATATCAAAAGATATTTCTATTCTCTTATTTTTAGGCTCTAATTTAGTCATCTTAACTCCAGCAGCACTAAACATTCTCTTTGATGCTTTAACTATATCTGTATCAGAATACTTATCTGATAGATAGACCACTTCCTTAATTCCTGATTGAATTATTGCTTTTGCACATTCATTACATGGAAATAAAGCAACATATATCTTTGTTCCTACTAAGTTACTTCCTCTACTATTTAATATTGCATTTAATTCAGCATGTACTACATAAGGATATTTTGTTTCTAGCATATCTCCTTCTCTACTCCAAGGAAATTCATCATCAGAACATCCTCTTGGTAATCCATTATAGCCTTGGCTTAATATCTTATTATCACTATCTACTATACAAGCTCCAACTTGAGTACTTGGATCTTTACTTCTCATTCCTGCTAAAATAGCAACTCCCATAAAATATTCATCCCAAGATATATAATCACTTCTTTTCACTTTAAATGCCCCCTTATCGCAATGAGAATACTATAATTAAACTAGTTACTTACTTTATTATATCTTATATATTATTTAATTTAAATACCTGTGTAACCTAGACAATATTAATTACTAAGGTTAAAATATCTATAATATAACTTTATTTTACTAAACTTTATATTTAAGGAAATAAATATACAATGGCGGTATGTACTTATGATTGATAAATTAAAAAATAATTATAAAAATATATTATTTATTTTTTTAGATACAGTAAATTCTACAAATACTTACTGTAAAGAAATAGCCGAAAAAGGCTTTAATAAAGAAACTTTGGTAATTAGTGATACACAAAGCAATGGAAAAGGTACAAAAGGTAGAAACTGGAGTTCTCCTAAAGGAAAAGGTCTTTGGTTTTCTATGTTATTAAAACCTTCTATAAAATTAGAAGATATAAACTTTTTAACAATTTTATCCTCTACAGCTTTACATAATACCTTTCAAGATTTTGGAGTAAATACTAAAATAAAATGGCCAAATGATATTTATTTAAATTCAAAAAAGCTATGTGGTGTACTTACAGAATCGAAAATTTCTAATAACAAACTTGAATATATAGTTATAGGAATAGGTATTAACGTAAATTTAGAATTAAATGACTTTAATGATGAACTAAAAAACAAAGCTACATCATTATTAACAGAAACCGGAAAATACTTTGAAAGAGAAGAAATTTTAAATAAATTCTTAGAAAACTTCTATGAACAATACAATGAATTACTAAATGAAAATAAAGATAAAATTCTAAAAATCTATAGAAATAATTCACTAATACTTAATAAAGAAGTTAACTTAGAATACAAGAATTCTATAAGAAAAGTTATCCCAATAGATATTTTAGAAGATGGATCTCTCTTAATTAAAAACTCAAATAATGAAATAGAAAAAATAATTTCCGGAGAAATATCTATCAGATTATAAACTCCGAACTCTGAGGAGTTTCTTCCTTTAGTATTATCGTGAAAGATATTATATTGTGGTGACTTGGAGCCTGCGACGGAACAAGCAATATAATATCTTTCGCGAATTTATTTAAATTTTCTAAACCTTTGATATCTTTCTTCTAATAATATATCTTTTGGTTTATTAAGTAAAATTTTAAATTCTTTAAGTAGTTCATCCTTTATAGAACTTGCAACTAAATCTAAATTTCTATGAGCTCCTCCCTTTGGTTCTTTTATTATTTTTTCAATTATTCCTCTTTCTAATAATTCATAGGAGGTTATTCCCATAATTTCTGCAACTTCCTTTGATTTTGATGGATCCTTTAATAATATAGAAGCAAATCCTTCAGGTGATAATATAGAATAAACGGAGTTTTCCAGCATCCATACCCTATCTCCACAAGCTAAGGCAATAGCTCCTCCGCTTCCACCTTCTCCAATTATTATAGAAATTATAGGAACAGTAATTTTAGATATTTCCATTAAATTTCTTGCAATTGCTTCTCCTTGCCCTCTTTCTTCTGCTTCTATGCCACAATATGCTCCAGAAGTATTTATAAAACATACAATTGGTCTATTAAACTTTTCTGCTTGCTTCATTAATCTTAATGCTTTTCTATATCCTTCTGGATGAGGAGAGCCAAAATTCCTCTCCATATTTTCCTTTAAATCCTTTCCTTTTTGAATACCTATTATAGTTGTAGGTCTACCATTTAAAAGTCCTATTCCACCAACTATAGATTTATCATCTCTAAATATTCTATCTCCATGTAATTCAAAAAAGTTAGTAAATATCTTATTTATATAATCTAGTGTAGTTGGTCTTTCTATCATTCTTGCAATCATTAATCTATCATAAGCCTTAATATCTTTCACCACTACACCTCCTTAACTATATGAAAATTTAGAAGAGCTGAAAGAGCCATTTTTAAATTATCTCTTTTTATAATATTATCTATAAATCCATGTTCTAATAAAAATTCTGCACTTTGAAAATCTTCTGGCAATTTTTCTTTTATAGTTCCCTCAATTACTCTTCTTCCTGCAAAGCCTACTAAAGCTTTGGGCTCTGCCAATATTATATCTCCAAGCATTGCAAAACTTGCTGTTACTCCTCCAGTTGTTGGATCTGTTAAAACTGTTATATAAAGTAATCCTGCATCACTATGTCTTGATAATGCACTACTAATTTTAGCCATTTGCATAAGAGAAAATATACCTTCCTGCATCCTTGCTCCACCTGAAGCTGTAAATATAATTATAGGCAGCTTTCTTTTTGTGGCTTCTTCTACTGCAATAGTAATTTTTTCTCCTACTACAGTTCCCATGCTTCCCATTAAAAAATTTGAATCCATAAAAGCTATAATGGCTTTATTTCCACCAATTTCACATTCTCCTGTTACAACCGCCTCATTAGTTTTACTTTTTTCTTTATTTGCTTTTAATTTTTCTTCATAGTTTTGAAAGTCCATTGGATTCTTTGACTTCATATACTTATTAAATTCCTTAAAGGTTCCTTTATCACAAATTTGATTAATTCTTTCATAACTACCAAGCCTAAAATGATAATTACAATTTAAACAAACACTATAATTTTCCTCTAAAGATTTTTTATATAGAATCTTTCCACAATTACTACACTTTATCCAAGTTCCATCTGGAACTACTGGTATATCCTTTTCTTCTAAATTAGTTATGTTTATAACTCCATATTGTCTTTTTTTAAAAATCCCCATACTTTTTCACCAACTATAAATTGTATTCTTTGCTTATAAAACTAGTATCATAGTCTCCTAAGCGAAATTTATTATTATTTAAAATATCTATCTGAAATTCAATATTATTGTCAATTCCTTCAATTACAAACTCCTCTAATGCTCTCAACATCTTATTAATAGCCTCTTCTCTATTATTTCCATAAGCTATTAATTTTGCTATCATAGAGTCATAAGTTGGAGGTATAGTATATCCTGTAAATACTGCAGTATCCACTCTTATTCCATTACCACCAGGTAAATTTAAAAATTCTATCCTTCCTGGAGAAGGTATAAATCCCTTACTAGGATTTTCCGCATTTATTCTGCATTCAATAGCATGCCCTTTAATTTTAATATCTTCTTGAGAAAAACTTAATCTTTCTCCATTAGCTATTTTTATTTGTTCCTTAACTATATCTATAGATGTTATCATCTCTGTTATAGGATGTTCCACTTGTATTCTAGTATTCATTTCCATAAAATAAAAATCTCCATGCTTATCTACTAAAAATTCTATAGTACCAGCATTTACGTAATTTACTGCTTTTGCTGCATTAATAGCAGCCTTTCCCATTTCACTTCTAAGATTTTCACTTAAAATCATTGATGGAGCTTCTTCTAACACTTTTTGATTTCTTCTTTGAACAGTGCAATCTCTTTCCCCTAAGTGAACTATATTACCATATTCATCTCCCAAAATTTGAAATTCAATATGTCTTGGATTTTCAATAAACTTTTCAATATAAATTGTATCATCTCCAAAATTTACTTTAGCTTCAGTTTTTGCAGTTAAATAAGCATTTTCTAAATCATTTTTACAATGTACTATTCTTATTCCTTTACCGCCTCCCCCTAAAGCTGCTTTTATCATTACTGGATATCCTATTTCTTCTGCTTCTAAATATGCATGTTCTAAACTTTTTACTATTCCATTGCTTCCTGGTATTATTGGAACACCTGCATTTTTCATAATTTCTCTGGCCCTAGACTTATCTCCCATTATTCCAATAGTCTTACTAGTAGGTCCAATAAATTTAATATTACATTCTTCACATATTGCAGCAAACTCCGAATTTTCAGATAAGAATCCAAAACCTGGATGTATTGCATTGCATTTAGTAATTACTGCTGCACTTATAATATTACTTTCATTTAAATATGAGTCCTTAGATTTAGGTTTTCCAACACAGATAGCTTCATCTGCTAACTGCGTATGCATAGCATCTTTATCAGCCTCTGAGTAAATGGCTACTGTCTTTATACCAAGCTCTTTACAAGCTCTTATTACTCTTACTGCTATTTCTCCTCTATTAGCTATTAATACCTTTCTAATCATAAAACACCTCTTTATTAACCAACCATAAAGGTTAGCTCTGCCTCACATACCTTTTTTCCATCTACATAAGCAATTCCCTTACCTATTCCTGCTACTCCCCTAATTTTAGTTAGTTCAACTTCTAATCTCAAAGTATCACCAGGCACTACTTTTTTTCTAAATTTAGCATTGTTTATTCCACCAAAATAAGCTATTTTCCCTTTAAATTCATCTCTTTTTAGTAAAGCCACTGCTCCAGTTTGAGCCAAAGCTTCTATAATTAATACACCTGGCATAACTGGTTCTGTTGGAAAATGCCCTTGAAAGAAATATTCATTCATAGTTACATTTTTTATGGCAACTATTTTATTATTTTCTAATTCTTCTACTTTATCTATTAATAAAAATGGATATCTATGTGGTATTATTTCCATTATCTCTTTTATATCCAAAGCTTTCACCTACTTTATCTTAAATAATTCCATTCCAAATTCAACTATATCTTCATCATTTCTTAATACTTCAACTATTTCACCATCAAATTCGGATGTTATTTCATTCATTATCTTCATAGCTTCTACTATACAAAGAACATCACCTTTTTTTACAGTATCTCCTTTTTTAACATAAGCCTTTCCTCCAGGTGTTCCAGAGGAATAGTAAGTTCCCACTAATGGAGATTTAACTATATTATAAGAAGTTTCACTAGAATCAATATTAATTTCATTACTACTTGATTCTTCTATATTATTATCTAAATACTTATTAATTTTAGGTAAGCTACCTTGTCTTTGTGATTTATTTACTTTATTATTATCTTCTTTATTACCATTAAAGCTTTCTTCGTTTTTACTTAATTTTAATTTAAAATCTTGGTCTTCTAATTCAAAAACCCTAAGAGAAGAGCAATCTATTGATTTTATTAAATCTTTAATTTGTTCATAAGTTAACATCTTATTTCCCTCTCCACTTTTTTAATATTATTGTTCCATTATGTCCACCAAAGCCTAGTGAATTTGACATAGCATATTCTATTTCTTCATTTTTCCCATTATTAACAACTAAATTCAAATCACACTCTTCATCTGGATTTAGATAATTTATATTTGCTGGTATAAATCCTTCTTCTAATGCCTTAATTGAAATTATAGCTTCAACTGCACCTGCTGCTCCTAGTAAATGCCCTGTCATAGCTTTAGTAGAACTTACATATACATTTTTTACTGCTTCTGAAAAAGCTTTTTTTATTGCTAAAGTTTCAACCTTATCATTTAATTCTGTAGAAGTTCCATGAGCATTTATATATCCAATTTTATCTGGAGATATGTTAGCATCTATTAAAGCATCTCTCATAGCTCTATAACCACCATCTCCATCTGATCTAGGGGATGTAATGTGATGAGCATCACAGGTAGTTCCATATCCAACTACTTCAGCATATATTTTAGCACCTCTACTTAAGGCGCTATCTAAATCTTCTAATAATAATGCTCCTGCACCTTCTCCCATTACAAAACCATTTCTATCTTTATCAAAGGGAATAGAAGCCCTATTTATATCTTCACTTTTACTAAGAGCAGTCATAGATTGGAACCCAGCAATACCAAACTTACATATTGATGCTTCTGTACCACCAACTATAGCTCTATCTAAGTATCCATCCTTTATGCTTCTATAGGCTTCTCCTATACAATGTGTGGATGATGCACATGCTGTAGTAATACTTAAACAAGTTCCTAGAACTCCTAATTCTATAGCAATTGCTCCAGCTGCCATATTGGAAATTATAGTTGGAATAGCTAATGGAGACACTCTACTAGGGCCCCTATTAATTAAGGCTGTCATTTGATTTTCTATAGTTATAAGTCCTCCTATTCCAGAACCAAATATAACTCCAAATCTTTCTTTATCAACAGACTCTAAATCAATATTACTATTTTTTATACACTCCTTTGCAGATATTAAAGCAAATTGTATAAATCTATCTAATCTTTTTGCATCTTTTTTTCCTAAATATTCTTCTGCATTAAAATTCTTTACTTCAGCTGCTACCTTAACTTTAAAATCTGTTGTATCAAAAGACTTAATTTTTTCTATTCCATTTTTCCCTTCCTTTACAGAATTCCAAAAGCTATCAATAGAATTACCAATTGGTGTTATAGCTCCTAACCCTGTAACCACAACTCTTCTTTTCATAATATTCTCTCCTTTAATGCATAACCATTCCACCATCTACATTTATCACTTGCCCTGTAATATAATTAGATAAATCAGATGATAAGAATAAAGCTAAATTAGCTATTTCTCTAGGTTCTCCTATTTTTTTCATAGGAATAGTTTTTAAAATCTCTTCCTTAACTTTTTCAGATAAACCATTAGTCATATCTGTATTAATATATCCTGGAGCTATTACATTTACATTAATATTTCTTGATGCAAGCTCTCTTGCTACTGATTTAGAAAAACCTATTACTCCAGCTTTAGAAGCTGAATAATTGCATTGACCAGCATTTCCAGCTACTCCAACTACAGATGAAATATTAATTATCTTTCCAAACCTTTGTTTAATCATTATTGATGATACAGCCTTTGTCATATTGAAGGTGCCTTTTAAATTTACATCAATAACATCATTAAAGTCCTTTTCACTCATTCTTAATAATAGTCCATCCTTCGTTATTCCAGCATTATTAACCAATATATCAACACTGCCAAAGTTATTCTTAACTTCTTTAATAAAATTATTAACTTCCTCATCATTTCTAACATCGCATTTTATAGCTAAAACATTAACTCCTAAAGACCTTAATTCTTCTACTAAATTTTCTACTTCTTCATTATATTTTCTATAATTAATTGCAATATTAGCTCCATTCTTTGCTAATGTTTTTGCTATTTCTTTTCCAATTCCTCTTGTTCCACCTGTTACTATTGCATTTTTATTAACAATCATTTAATACCTCAATCCCTTCTAATGTCTTTTTTAGAGATTTCATATCTTCAACATTAAATATATTAAGTTTTAAACCTTTTTCTCTACCTATTTCTTTTATAAATCCACTTAAAACTCTTCCTGGCCCAAGCTCTATAAAAGTATCTACTCCCATATCTATCATCTTATTTACACTTTCAGCCCATCTCACTGAAGATTTAATTTGTTTACAAAATATCTCTTTTATTTCTTCCTTATTTTCTATAATATCAGCAGTAACATTTGAAATTATATTAATTTCTGGTTTGTTAAATTCTATTTTATTTAATTCTTCTCTAAGCTTAACTGAAGCACTTTCTAATAAAGAAGTATGAAATGGTCCTGACACCTTAAGTTCCATTACTCTTCTAGCACCCATCTCTAAGCATAATTCCTTTGCTTTTTCAACTGCTACCCTTTCTCCACCAATGACTATTTGATTATTAGTATTATAATTAGATATTTCTACTACTCCAAATTCACTAGCTTTATCTATAGCCAAATTTATTTTATCTAAAGATAAGCCAATAACAGCTATCATTGATCCTTTTCCTATTGGAACTGCATTCTGCATAAATTTACCTCTTTTTCTTATTAGCGGGATAGCATCTTCAAAAGTTAAAGATTTTGCTGCAATTAAAGCAGAATACTCTCCAAGACTTAATCCAGCTACTACATCCGGCTTTACACCTTTTTCTTCTAAAGCTCTCATAGCCATAATTGATGTCACTAATATTGCAGGTTGAGTGTTTTCTGTAATATCTAATTCTTCTTTTTTACCATTAAAAATTAATTCTTTAATATCAAAATCTAATAAGTACTTTGCTTTATCAAGAGTATTTCTACAAACTAAAACATTATCGTATAATTCCTTACCCATGCCTATATATTGAGAGCCTTGGCCTGAGAAAATAAATGCTATTTTCATATTTTCATCTCTCCTTAAAAATTCCCCTTAATTTTTTCATATTCAAAGAAGATTTCTTCAATAATATCTCTAGCACTTTGTTTTTTTCTTACAAGTCCTGAAATTTGTCCAGCCATAATGGATCCATTTTCCATGTCTCCATCTTTTACAGCTTTTTTTAATGCTCCTCTTCCTAATTCTTCAATTTCTTCCAAGGATACATTTTTCTTTTCAAGATTAATATATTCTCTTGCTAATTTATTTTTAATAACTTGAACTGGGTGTCCTGTTGGTCTACCTGTTACAACTGTATCTATATCTTTAGCATTTATTACTGCTTCCTTGTAATTATCATGAATTGTACATTCATTAGCTACTAAAAATCTAGTTCCTAATTGAACTCCTTTTGCCCCAAGTATAAAAGCTGCAGCAACACCTCTTCCATCTCCAATTCCACCTGCGGCTATAACAGGAATATTTACAGAATCTACTACTTGTGGCAATAAAACCATAGTAGTTAGCTTTCCAATGTGACCACCAGCTTCGCATCCTTCTGCTATAATTGCATCAGCACCTGCTCTTTCCATTCTTTTTGCTAATGCTACTGACGCAACAACTGGAATTACCCTTATACCTGCCTTCTTCCACTTTTCAATATATTTCCCAGGATTTCCGGCACCTGTAGTAACAACCTTAACTCCTTCTTCTATTACAATATCTGATAGTTCATCAGCATTTTCAGATAGTAGCATTATATTAACTCCAAAGGGTTTATCAGTTAATTCCTTAGCTTTTATAATTTCCTCTCTTACAAAACTTGCAGGAGCATTTCCACCTGCAATTATTCCAAGACCACCAGCATTTGAAACTGCTGCCGCTAGAGAACTATCTGAAACCCATGCCATTCCTCCTTGAAAAATAGGATACTTAATATTTAACAAACTGCATATATTGTTATCCATGAGTCTTCCTCCATATAAATTTATATAAATATATCCTTATGCAATACTTTCAATATACTTAACTGCATCTCCAACAGTTTTAATCTTTTCTACGTTTTCTACCTTTACGTTAAAAGCATCTTCGATTTCCATAACTACTTGAAATAAATCTAATGAATCAGCTCCTAAATCTTCAATAAAGTTAGTTTCTAATTTTACCTCATCTTCATTAACTCCTAATTGATCAATAACTATTCCCTTAATTTTTTCAAATACCATTTTATTTTCCTCCTAAAATTTAATTAATGCTCCAGCCCAGGTTAATCCTCCCCCAAAAGCTGCTAATAATATTTTATCGCCTTTATTTATAAGCTTTTTTTCTAATAATTCACTTAAAACTATTGGTATACTTGCTGCAGAAGTATTTCCATATCTATCTACATTTACATAAAATTTTTCTTTATCTATTTTTAATCTTCTAGCAGCCTCATCTATTATTCTTAAATTTGCTTGATGTGGAACAATATATTTAATATTGTTTATATCCTCATTTGCCTTATCTAGTAATTCTTTAACTATTTCTGGCAAAATCGTAACTGCAAATTTAAAAACTTCTCCACCCTTCATTTCTATATATTTTTTTTCATCAGAATTATCAAAAGAAAAAGGAGTTTTTATTTTCATTTCTGCTGCTACTAAGGACTTTTCACCTAAGTTCCCATCAGCTCCAAAACAAGTACTTATAATTGAGTCTTCCTCTTCACATAATTCTATTACTGCAGCTCCTGCTCCATCACCAAATAATACACAGGTATTTCTATCGGACCAATCAATTATCTTAGATAAAACTTCAGAGCCAATAACTAAAGCCTTCTTTTTATCTGTTGTCTTAATTAAGCTTGATGCAACTATTAAAGAATATACAAAACCTGAGCAAGCTGCTGATATATCGAATGCTGCTGCATTCTTACATCCTAAAAGCCCTTGAATACTACAAGCTGTTGATGGCATTAGCTTATCTGGAGACGTAGTTGCAACAATTATTAAATCTATATCCTCTTCACTACATTTACTATTTCTTAAAGCATTAAGTGCTGCCTTATATGCTAAATCAACAGTACCTTCTCCAGTTGATATTCTTCTTTCTCTTATGCCAGTTCTTTTTACTATCCATTCATCTGTGGTTTCAACTATAGATTCTAAGTCTCTATTTGTAACTATATTACCTGGGCAATAATTACCAATCCCAAGTATTCTAACTCCTTTCATTATTCACCTCTTTCTGAAATACAAAAATTTCTTTTGGTACTTTTTACTTTCAAAACAAATTATTATACTATACAGATAAATTTAATTTTATTGTATTAACTACTCTACTCCCTACTAAAGCTGTTATTATTGATTTCAATAAGTCCCCTTGAAGAGTTAATAAAAATCCATTGTAAATTGCTAAACTTATAGTCATATTACTTCCTAAATAAAATTTATTAATTAGATAAAAATATGTTACTCCTATAAGATAAATAAATATAATGCCTAAAAAGTTTGCTAAAAGTAAATTTCTAAAGTTTTTCTTCTTTTTTTCAACCCTTTTTCCAATTACATATGCTGCTAATACTAATCCAATTAAATATCCAAAGGTTGGTTGAAATATATACTGTGGACCTCCACCTTTAGTAAATACAGGAATTCCTATAAGTCCTATAAAAATGTATAATAACTGTGATAATGCACCTTTCTTTCCTCCAAGAATAATTCCACTCATACTACAAAAGAAAAATTGCATTGTAAAAGGAACATAGGGTATAGGTATACTAATAAAGGCTCCAATAGCTGTTAAAGCTGCAAAAATTGATATTAATACCTTATCCCCTATTGTAAGATTCATTATGTCACCTCCTTCAAATATTTTGATTATCAAAATATTAAAATCATAATAATATTATTTCTTTATTTTGTCAATATTTAAATTATTTTTTATATTTATTGTATTTTTGAAATTTATAGACTATACTGTTAAATATACTTTGATAATCAAAATATTTTTAACAGTATGAAAGGAGTAAATTTATGAATATAAATCCATTAAAAATAGGAGATTTAGTTGCTAAAATCCCAATAATTCAAGGTGGTATGGGTGTTGGTGTATCTTTATCAAATCTTGCTGGAAATGTAGCAAAACATGGAGCAATAGGTGTAATATCAGCTGCTCATCCAGGATATCTAGAAGAAGATTTTGAAACCAATACTCTATCAGCTAATATAAGAGGATTAACTAAACATATAAAAAAAGCAAAAGAAATAAGTTCTAATGGAATAATTGGTGTTAATGTTATGGTTGCAATGAATAATTATATTGAACATGTTAAGACCGCTATAGAAGCAGGGGCAGATCTGATAATTTCAGGTGCTGGATTGCCTTTAAATCTACCAGATATAACAAAAGGTAGTTCTATAAAAATAGCTCCAATTGTTTCATCTTCAAAAGCTGCAAGAATAATACTTACTTATTGGAAAAAACACTTTAACAAAACAGCTGATGCAGTAATAGTTGAAGGTCCATTAGCTGGAGGACATCTTGGTTTTAAAAAAGACAAGATAGATGAGGAAACAAATAGTTTTGATAAAAATGTTCAAAGTGTAATAGAAGAAGTCAAAAATTTTGAAAATGAATTTAATAAAACTATCCCTGTTGTTGTAGCAGGTGGAGTATTTACTCACCAAGATATGATAAAATATTTAAACATTGGTGCTAGTGGAGTTCAAGTTGCAACTCCATTTGTAGCAACTTATGAGTGTGATGCTCACATAAACTTTAAAAATGCCTTTGTAAATTGTAAAAAAGAAGATATTGAACTTACTATAAGTCCTGTAGGTATGCCTGGTAGAGCTATTAAAAACAAATTAACAGAAACATTAAAAACTCAAAAGGTTAAAATAACTAAATGTTATAACTGCTTAATTCCTTGTAACCCTACTAGTACTCCTTATTGCATTAGTTCTGCACTAATAAAAGCTGTTAAAGGTGATGTAGAAAATGGATTAGTTTTTTGTGGTGCAAATGCATACAGAATAAATAAACTATCTTCTGTTAAAGAAATACTTAATAAGCTTATGAAAGCAACTTAATAAAAGTTATAGTAAAAAAGTTAATTCTGATAAAATAAAATTTTTAGTTTTTACACACAAAACACCTTTATAGAAAATTAAAAGATGTAGACATGTATTTACAGGAAAATAAAGTTGAAAATTTAAAATTAGCTCTAAAGAAACTTAATGGCTTAGAAATTAAGCCTGGAGAATATTTTTCTTATTGGAAAGTTATAGGCAAGCCAAGCTATAGAAAAGGATATAAAGATGGGCTTATTTTATGCCCTGATGGTAGCTTTAAACCTGGAGTTGGAGGTGGACTTTGTCAATTATCTAATTTAATCTATTGGATTACCCTTCATACTCCATTAACTGTAACAGAAAGATATAGACATAGTCATGATGTTTTTCCAGATGTAAAAAGAACACAACCCTTTGGTTCAGGTGCCACTTGTTTCTATAATTATTTGGACTTAGAAATTAGAAATACTACTAATACTAAATATCAGCTTATACTCTTTCTTACTGATAAATACTTAGTTGGTGAATGGAGAGCTTCTGCTCCTTGTAATTACAGATATGAAATTTACGAAAAAGAACATTCTATGACTCCTGGGTTCTTTGGACATTATATAAGAAATAATGTTATTTACAGAAAAGTGTACAACCTAGATAATGAATTAATAAATGACGAATACATTTGTGAAAACCATGCTTTTATGATGTATCAACCATATTTAGAGAATGTAAAATAAAAAGTGTAAAATGTAAAATTAAGGTGAAAACTTCTTCGGAGTTTTTGAATTAAAAAACTGCCTTTCGGCAGTTTTTTTATTTGTATGATTTCTTTAATGCTTTTAAGCTTACTTTTGGATCTTTCTTATATTGTGTAACTGGTATTACTTCTTTATGTTTAACACCTAACAAGGTATATACTGCTATTCTTGCAGCACGAACTGAAAATTCTTCTGTAAATACCATATCTTCAGGAATTTCAACAAATTGACTAGTCATAGCAAAGTTTGTTGAACCTTCTGGAACAACATTAGGTCTGTCAGTCATCTTTCTTGGTTGGAATTGTGAATCTATATATGGCATCATACATGGAATTACATTAACTACAGTTTCCATAATCTCTTCAATCTTATCTTCAAAATGAAGATGATATAATAACTCCGTTAATATTTCTTCACCAGTACATTTTCTCATTGGTTTCTTAACATAGTCACCAAGCTTATCTGTATATAGTCCATATCCCCAGAAAATAGTTGTATCCATTGGTTGATTTTTAAAATGAGGTTGTGCAGCAACTACAATACTCATTAACCAACTTGAATCCCTAAAAGTCATTAATGCACCACTTCCAGGTATATTCCCTGAAAATTGTTCTATAAGCTTTAACAATTTATTTCCTTTACAAGTTACAGTAAAGCTTTCCCAATTGGTATTGTCAGGATTACTAAAGAAAGGCGTAGGATTTCCTAACCCCATTTTCTTTTTTGCTACCTTTTCCCAAAGCTCTGCTGACATTGGTTTTTCAGGCTTATATTCTGGTGCTGTATTAAAATCTCCTAATGTTGCATTATCTGTCATACATCCATTAGTCATAATACATATATCATCATCTTTTAATTCTATTATTTTTTCATTTTCTCCATCATTTATATGAATTGCAGTTGCAGTTATCTCTTCTCCTGGTTTAAAATCTATATCTGTTACTATTGCATTTATGCTAAAATCTACATTATTTTTAGCTAAATATTCTTTTATAGGTAAAATAACTGATTCATATTGATTATATGGTGTACGAGTAACACCTTCTAAAGTTTCTATACGAGAGAATTCAAATATCATACGTTCCATATATCTTTTAAATTCAAATAAACTAGACCACTTTTGGAAAGCAAAGGTAGTTTGCCACATATACCAGAAATTTGTAGTAAAGAAATGTGGTGTATGTCTAAACCAATCTTCTATAGTTAAATCATCTAACTTTTCTTCTGGCATCATCATTAATTTACCTAAAGCTAAACGATCAGCATTATTAAATCCCATAGTTGTTACATCTATTTTATTTCCATACTTATCAACTAAACGTGCTTGTGCATGAGTTGGATGAAGATGATCAAAATTTAGTATTTCTTCAGTAACACTCATACCTGGCATATCAATTGATGGTATAGTACTAAATAATTCCCAGAAATTTTCATATGTTTCTTCATTCAACATTCTGCCACCACGAACAATAAATCCATTTGTAGCATCTCCAGCTCCATCATTACTTCCACCTAAAATATTAAGGCCTTCAATAATATGAATATTTTCTCCTTTAAAATTACAATCTCTTATTAAGTATGCTGCTCCTGCTAATGATGCTAATCCACCACCTACAAAATATGCTTGCCTTCCATCATTTTCATCAAAATTTTTACTAAATTTTATAAATGATTCTTTCTTTTCTTTATTATCTTTAAGCTTCTTTGCTGTTGCTGCTACAGCTGCTGCTCCTGCTATTGCTCCAACAACTAATAATGGATTAACTTTACTATTTCTTCGTTTATTGCTCATAAAAGCCTTACCTCAACTTTCATTATATATTTCTTTTTATATAAAATTATTATAGTTTATCTAATTGAAAAAGTATTTAGGCTATTGTTAATTTTTATATAAAATATTTTTAATTTATTCTTACTAAGTAACATTTTAAAATTTCTTAGCCAATATTTAATTTTAAAAAAAGGGCTGTTTCAACAGCTCCTTCTTATATTACTTCTTAGATAGTTCATCTAAGTATTTTACCGCACTAAGAGAAGCTATATTTCCTTCTCCTGCTGCTTTAATGTACTGATATGGTTTTCCTACACAATCTCCTGCTGCAAAACAACCAGGTATATTAGTTTTCATTAACCTATCTACATTAATATGTCCATCCTCTATAGCTAATCCTGGAACTAACTGCCCTGGAGAAATTGAATCTTTTAAAATAAATACAGCATTTGTTTCTATTTCGCTATTCTTTAAAATTAATTTCTTAACTTTTAGATCTCCAACAACTTCTTCTGGTTTATCTTCTATTAATGTTACATTCTCATTTAAATTATATTTTCCTTTATACATAGGAACATAATATACTTTTTCAGCAATTTCAGAAACATAATTGGTTTCATTTTCAGCTTCTTTGTTATGCCCTATTATAGTTACTATTTTATTTTTGTACAAAGGTGCATCGCAAGTTGCACAATATCCTACACCTTTTCCTAAAAATTCTTCTTCTCCTTTAATAGGTCTTGTATACTCTATTCCAGTAGCTATAATAATAGATTTTGCTTCAAAGGTTTTATCATTTGCCATTAAAGCGAAATAATCCCCCATAGCATATATACTATTTATTCTTTCCTCGCATATTTCAATGTTCATTGAATTTAAATGTTCTTGAAATTTTTCTTTTAATAATTCTCCTGTAACATCAGGAAAACCTAAATAATTATTTATTTTAGGGGCCTTAACTATCTTACTAGTTAAGTTTTTGTTGCCAAATATAATAAAATCCTTATTTCTTATTCTTGCGTTTAATGCAGCTGATATTCCTGCAGGTCCACTACCTATTATAGCAATATCATATCTTTTATCCAAAATTCTACCTCTATTATAGATGCTTAACTACAGCAGCCTTTAAAGAATCCTTTGGCATAAATCCTACTAAAGTATCAACTGGAGTACCATTTTTAAATATCATTAAAGTTGGAATACTAGAAATTTGATATTTATTTGCTAAATTTTCATTTTCATCAACGTCAATTTTTACAAATCTTGCATTGCTAACTTCCTTAGAAACTTCTTCAATAACTGGCGCAATCATCTTACATGGACCACACCAAGTAGCCCAGAAATCAACTAACACTACTCCTTCATAATTTAATACTACTTCATTAAAATCTACTTCTGATACATGTTGAACCATATAAATCTACCTCCTGATATACCCCTGCAGGGTATTTATTAATTAATTTTACTATATATTTATTTAATTAGTCAATATTCTCTATAGGTATTCTATCCATTATCCATAATTTTATTTCTTTAAATTTAAAAATTGTGATTCATATAATTCTTTATATAATCCACCATTTTCAAGAAGTTCTTCATGACTTCCTTTTTCTTCTATTCCCTTATCCGTTAGAACTAATATTTCATCCGCATTTTTTATTGTAGATAATCTATGTGCAACAACTATTGTAGTTCTTCCTTTAGATAATTCTTCTAAAGATTTCTGAATCATATATTCTGTAGTATTATCTAATGCAGAGGTTGCTTCATCTAAAATTAAAATAGGTGGGTTCTTTAAGAAAACTCTAGCAATAGAAATTCTTTGCTTTTGTCCACCAGAAAGTTTAACTCCCCTTTCACCTATGTAAGTATCATATCCATCTGGCAAGTTTATTATAAATTCATGTATATTAGCTCTTTTTGCAGCTATTATGACTTCTTCATCTGTAGCATCATGCTTACCATATAAAATATTTTCTTTAATAGTTCCAGTAAATAAGAAAACATCTTGTTGAACTATTCCTATATTTCCTCTTAAGGATTCTAAAGTAATTTTATATATACTTTTATTATCTATTGTAATATCTCCACTACTTACATCATAAAATCTAGGAATTAAATTACAAAATGTAGTTTTTCCTCCTCCAGAAGGACCAACTAATGCTAGCATCTTACCTGCTTCAATTTTTAAATTAATACCTTCTAATATATTTTTTTCATCGTAACTAAAGTGTACATCTTTAAATTCGATATCACCTTTAACATTCTTTAATTCTATATTACCGTCTTCCTCTATATCTTCATCTATTATAGATATAAATCTCTTAAATCCAGTCATACCATTTTGATATTGTTCCATAAAACTTACAAGTTTCTTAATTGGTTGAGTAAATAACTTTATATATAATAAGTAAGCAAAAAAGTCCCCTAAATTAATATAATTAAAGTAGGTAAATATTCCTCCTGCTATTAGTGATATATAATCCAATATATCTATACCAAATCCTACTCCTGCAGAATATTCAGCCATTACCTTATAAGCTCTTGACCTTGCATTCTTAAACTTCTTATTTCCTTTTTTGAACTTTTTTATTTCATATTCATGAGAAACAAATGCTTTTGTAATCCTAATTCCTGAAAGTGAATTTTCAAGATTTGAATTAACTGCGGAAGTTTCCACTCTAGTTTCCATAAAGGCATTAAGCATTTTATTCTTTTGTCTCCATGTAAATAAAACTATAAATGGAATAAATGCAAATATAATTAAAGTTAATGGAATATTTATTGTGCATAATACAACAAATGATCCTAAAAGCATAACAACAGAAATAAATAAATCTTCTGGTCCATGATGAGCTAGCTCTGATACTTCCATAAGATCATTTATCATTCTACTCATTAAATCTCCAGTTTTATTATTATCAAAATATGTATTAGGTAGTTTTTGTAAATGTAAAAACATATCCTTTCGCATATCTCCTTGCATATGAACCCCCATAACATGTCCATAATATTGCATGAAATATCCACAAGCTGCTTTAATTAAATAAATTATTATTAACATAATTGCAAAAACAATAAGCATTCTAATGTTCTTATTAGGAATACTATCATTTACTAATGTTCTAGTCATCATAGGATAAACTAAATCACAAGCTGCTGCTATAAAAGCTACTAACATATCTAAGAAAAATAATTTCTTATATGGTTTATAGTAACTAATAAATCTTTTTACCATATATAACCTCCTATATTACTACAAATTATTATTACTTAATAATATATTTATTTAGTAAACTTTTCAAGGTTAACTTTATAATTTACCTATATATATCCACTATTAAGCCTTGTATTTCATCTATTGATGCAGCTATATTTAAATTTTCCATCTCTCCCTTTAAAAGTGATTCTGTTAACTCCTCTAACTTTTTGTCTATTGTATCTACAGTTACGAAATACTGCGTTTGCCAAAAACTAATATCTTTTTTAGTATCATACATATACTTTAAGATTGATTCTAAATACTCTTTAATATTTTTTTTATAGGCAAGTACATCTCCATAAGTCTTAGTAATAACTAATCGACTTCCCTTTTTTTGAATATCTTCAATCATTTTTTTTAATTGTTCTTCAGATTTTCTATCTCTTGCCTGATTAAAACTTTGAGAAAAATCTTTTTTTTCAGAAACTATTTTTCTTTCTTGATTAATTATACTTTTTCTATTAACCCTTCCAATTTCCATAAATTTCACTCTCCTATAAATTATTATAACATTAAAAATTATTAAGCTATCACTTTTTATATGTATTATTATAAAGAAAAATAAATACAATATATTTATATAGGTTTTTCATAAATATATTTTGAAATTTGGAGGTATTTAAATGTGGTTTAACAAGAATTCTAAAGAAGTTATAAATGAACTGTCTACTGATTTAATAAATGGTCTTTCTTCTTCAGAAGCAAAATTAAGATTGACTAAATATGGATTAAATAAGATTCAAGGTAAAAAGAAAAAATCTATATTTCAACTTTTTTTAGCTCAAATTAATGATATTATGATTTATATTTTATTAATTGCCGCTATTATTTCTTTCGTTGTTGGAGAAGTTAGTGATTCAATTATTATATTAATAGTAATATTTATTAATGCCATTATAGGAGTTATACAGGAATCTAAGGCTGAAAAAGCATTAGAAGCATTAAAAAGCATGTCAACTCCAAAAGCAATTGTAAAAAGAGATGGTAATATTATAGAAATACCATCAGAAGAAGTAGTAATAGGAGATATTATAATTATTGATGCTGGAAGATATATTCCTGCTGATTTAAGAATAGTAGAAGCTGCTAATCTAAAAATTGAAGAATCAGCCTTTACTGGAGAGTCTGTCCCTTCTGAAAAAAATTCTAATACTATTACTGAAGGAAAAGATGTTCCTATAGGAGATCAGCATAATATGGCTTTTATGTCCACCTTAGTAACCTATGGTAGAGGTATAGGAGTAGTAGTTAATACAGGAATGAATACTGAAATAGGTAAAATAGCTAAAATGCTAGATTCAGAAGATGAAAATACTACACCTCTTCAAAAGAAATTAGCACAACTTGGAAAAATACTTGGTTTTGCTGCAGTTGGTATTTCAATAATAATGTTTCTAATATCTTTATTCCAAGGAAGAGATTTTTTAGAAATGTTTATGACTTCTATAAGTTTAGCAGTAGCTGCCATTCCTGAAGGATTACCAGCTATTGTAGCAATAGTATTAGCTCTTGGTGTACAAAGAATGATTAAAGAAAATGCAATTATTAGAAAATTGCCTTCTGTTGAAACCCTAGGTTCAGTTAATATAATTTGTTCTGATAAAACAGGTACATTAACTATTAATAAGATGACCGTAAAAAAATACTACGTAAATGGACAAATATATAATTTAAAGTCAATAGATATTAAAAATAAAGAAACTAAACTTTTAACTTATGGAATGATATTATGTAATGATGCAACCTCAAAGGATGGTGTTCAAACTGGAGATCCAACTGAAGTTGCCTTAATAGATGTTGGTAATAAAATAAATATATTTAAAGATGATTTAAATAAAGAATTTAAAAGAGTAAATGAAATTCCTTTTGACTCTGATAGAAAACTTATGACTACTGTAAATTCTTATGAAAATAAATATTATGTTTTTACTAAAGGTGCTATTGATAGCATATTAAAAATCTCAAATAAAATATTAATTAATGGTGAAATTAAAGATTTTGCTGATAAAGAAAAATCAGAAACCTTAAATGCTTCTAACTTAATGTCAGATGATGCATTAAGAGTTTTAGCTCTTGCTTATAAACCTATAGATAATGAACATGTTCCAATAGATGAACTTGAAAATGATCTAATTTTTGTTGGTCTTATGGGAATGATTGACCCTCCTAGAGAAGAAGTAAAAGGGTCTATAGAATTAAGTAAAAAAGCAGGTATTAGAACAATAATGATAACTGGAGATCATAAAAATACTGCTGTTGCTATTGCTAAGGAATTAGGAATTGTAGAAGATATTTCTCAGGCTATGTCTGGAAGTGAAATAGATAGCTATTCTGAAGAGGAATTTACTAAGATTGTTAATGATTTCAAAGTTTTTGCAAGAGTATCACCAGAACATAAAGTAAAAATAGTTAAAGCCTTTAAATCTTATGGAAACATAGTTTCTATGACAGGTGATGGTGTTAATGATGCTCCATCCTTAAAAGCAGCAGACATTGGTATTGCTATGGGTATTACTGGAACTGATGTTGCTAAAGGTGCTGCAGATATGGTGTTAACAGATGATAATTTTACAACAATAGTAAAAGCTGTAGAAGAAGGAAGAAATATCTTTAATAATATAAAAAAATCAATTATTTTTCTTCTAAGCTGTAACCTTGGTGAAATAGTTGCATTATTTTTTGCAATTCTACTTAATTGGCCTGCTCCTCTTTTACCTATTCATATACTTTGGGTAAATTTAATAACAGATAGTTTCCCTGCTTTATCTTTAGGTGTTGACCCTGGAGATAAAGGCGTAATGGATTTACCTCCTAAAGACCCTAAAGAAAGTTTATTTGCTGGAAGAGCAAGTATTTTATTAATATTAAATGGAATTCTCATAGGTGGTAGCACATTATTTGCATTTGTATTAGGAGAATATTTATCTCCTGACTCATTAAGACATGCTCAAACTATGGCTTTTGTTGTACTTAGTGTTTCACAACTCTTCTATTCTCTTTCTATGAGAAATGAAACTAAATCATTATTTCAAGTCGGTGTATTTAAGAATAAATGGCTAATAGCTTCAATATTATTTGGAATAGTAGTGCAACTAGCAATAATAACTATCCCATTTACAGCTAATATATTTAAGGTATATTCATTAGACTTTAAGGATTGGGGAATAGTAATATTAATTTCACTAATTCCTTTTGCAATTAACGAAATAGTTAAAATTTTCTTTAGAACTAATGATAAAAAAAGAGTTGCATAAGCAACTCTTCCTTACTTCTTCTCTATTCCATCCTAATTATCATTTTTAATTCTTTCATTATAAAAGTTTCCACTTGTTAATACTCCATTATTCATAGAGTAAATCTTATCTGCAACTTTCTCTGCAAAACTCATATCATGAGTTATAATTAACATACTCATTCCATCTTTAGCTAAAGATCTTATTAACTCTGAAACTTCTCCAGTTAATCCTGGATCTAAAGCTGATGTAGGCTCATCAAAACACATTAACTTTGGGTTTAAAGCTAAAGCCCTACCAATAGCAACTCTTTGTTTTTGCCCACCTGATAACTGATATGGATAACTACTTATCTTATCTCCAAGCCCTAAAAAGTTTAAAATTTCCTTTGCATTCTTAACAGCAACTTCTTCTGATTGTCCTAAAACTTTTTTAGGTGCTTCTATTAAGTTTTCTAATACACTCATGTGAGGGAAAAGATTAAAGTTTTGAAATACTAATCCAATTTCTCTTCTTGCCTCATTAAATTTATTTTTTTCTTCATATACTCCGTTTTTACATAAATATTTTTTATCTATTTCTATAGTTCCATTATCACAGTATTCTAGTCCATTTATACATCTTAATAATGTAGTTTTTCCACCACCAGAAGGTCCTACTATTACTACTACTTCACCAGAATTAACTTCTAAATCTATTCCTTTTAAAACTTCCGAATTTCCAAATTGCTTTTTTAATCCCTCAATTCTTAGCATAGTACTCCTCCTACTCATAATAATCAAACTTTCTTTCTATTAATTCTAATAATTTTGTTATTATTCCATTAAAAATTAAATATACAATAGCCACTACTACAAAAGGCATAATAGATGATATCCTATTAGATGCTATTTTAGCAATTTTTAATAATTCATCTAAACCTACAACATATATTAAAGCTGTATCCTTTACTAAAGTAACTACTTCATTTGCTACTGGTGGAAATATTCTTTTTAATGCTTGAGGCATTATTATTCTAAAAAATGTATCTTTCTTAGTTAATCCAAGAACCTCTGCTCCTTCAAATTGTCCTTTATCTATTGATAAAATACCTGCTCTAAATATTTCTCCAAAATAAGCTCCATAATTTAATACCATTGCTAGTATAGCTGCTGGGAATCTTGGAATATTTATATTTATTAATGGTAGTCCAAAAAATATAAATAATATTTGAAGCAATAAAGGTGTTCCTCTTAAAACTAACACATATATTCCTGTCAATGAATTAATTAACTTAATCTTAGATATTCTCCCAAGCGCAATTATTACACCTAAAGGTATTGATAATATTAATGTTATTGCAAAAATTTCAATTGTAACTTTTAAACCTTCTATTGCTTGAGGGAAAAAAGCTATTATTTCATTTATTAGTTCCAAAATAAACACCTCCTTGTTTTGAATTATTTAGCAATAATATCTTCGCCAAACCACTTCTTAGATATTTCTCCTGCTTTTCCTTCATTTATTAATTCCTTAAATGCTTTGTTAAAAGCTTCTACTAATTCTTTATCATCTTTTCTCATTCCTACTGCATATGCTTCTGAGCCAAAGTCTTCTTTTAATATCTTATACTTTTCAGCACCTCTTTGATTAGTATAATACTTAGCTAATATTTCATCAGCCACTACTGCATCTAATCTGCCTGCTTCTAAGTCCATTAAAGCTTCGTTGTTAGTGTCAAAAGTTATTATCTTACCATCCTTAAAAGATGCTTTTATATCACCATCAGCTTCTATAGCATCAACAGCGCTTGACTGATTTTGTGCGCCAACTACAGCCCCTGCCAAATCTGCTTTAGAATTAACATTAGAATCTGCTAAAGTAATTATAACTTGTCTATTGTTTAAATAAGGAGTTGAAAATTCAACCTTTTCTTTTCTTTCTTCTGTAACACTATATCCATTCCAAATAAAATCTATATTTCCATTATTAAGTTCTGTTTCTTTCATACTCCAATCTATTGGTTGAAGTTCTATTTCTTTCCCAAGTTTCTTTGATATTTCTTTTGCTAAATCTATATCAAAACCAACATATTCCCCATTTTCATCTTTAAACCCCATAGGTACAAAAGTATCATCAAAACCAAGTATTAATGTTTCTTTTTCTAGTGAACTTTCAACTTTTTTCTCACCACATGATATTAATGTAATTGGAAGTATTGACATTAATGCTATTGATAAAATCTTTCTCTTTATTTTTATATTCATATTGAATCCCCCTTAATATTTATCCCTTATTGCTTTTCTTATTCATTACTTTATCACAATAAAGTGATGAAGTCAACAAAATTTTATAAATTTTTTTTAAAATTTATTCACAGAATAATATTTTATGAATTCCTAGAAAATAAAAAAAGATAAGTATCATATTAGATATAACTTAATAAAGTCAACCTCATATGATATTTATCTCATTCAAATAATTAGTATTTTATTTTAATCTAGTTCCTTCTGTTTCTTGAATTATTTTACCTTCTTTCATTAAACCTCCAAGAGCCATTTTAAAGTAATTTTTACTTGTATTGAAAGTAGCTTTTATATCTTCTGGCTTAGATTTATCATTAAAAGGCATAAATCCACCATTTTTCTTTAAATACTTTAAAATATCCTCTTGAATTTTATCTCTTTCACTTAATCTTGTTTGTCTAGGAGTTAATCCAATTACTCCATCTTCATATATTCTTTTAACTCTTAGCTTCATTTCAGTTCCTGGATATATTTCTGTGTAATATTCATTTGGTAAAATTAATCCCCTATATTTTGAATCAATTGCAATGTGTACTGTTCCACCTTGAGTTTTACCATATACTTGACCTACTACTTCTTGCCCAACCTTATATTCTTTACCTTCTTCAATAGCATTTAAAATATAATCTTCAACATCTGTAGTTGCAGCTATTCTATCTGTTTTATCTAAATAAATGTAAAATAAATATTTGCTTCCTGTATGTAATTTATATCTTTGTTCTTTTAAAGGTACAAATATATCTCTATCTAGTCCAAAGTCTATAAAAGCACCAAATTCTGTTTGAAAAACTACTTTTAAATAACCGACATCACCAACAGTAACTAAAGGTTTCTTAAAGGTTGCAATTGGTCTATCCTTTGAATCTCTATAAACAAAAACATCTAATTTATCACCTATATTAATTTCTTTTCCCTCTGTCATTGACTTAGGTAATAATACATCAGTTTTACCTTCATCTCCTAAATAGTACCCAAATTCTTTTTCTCTTTTAACTTCTAATAAGTTATATTTTCCTATATTAATCATTTTACCTCCTGATTTTATAAGTATCTCCTGCTAATTTCCACATAATTTTTTGCAGACTGCTCTATATTCTTAATTTCATCTTCTGTAAGCTTTCTTACTACCTTAGCAGGACTACCCATAATAAGTACTCCTTCTTCAAATTCCTTATATTGAGTTACTAAAGATCCAGCCCCTATAATACTATTCTTTCCTATTTTTGCTCCATTTAGTATAATTGATCCCATACCAACTAAAACATTATCGCTAATAGTACATCCATGAATAATAGCTCTATGACCTATAGTTACATTTTTTCCTATATAAGTTTCACAAGGAAAATCTACATGGACAACTGAATTTTCTTGAATATTAGTATTTTCTCCAATATAAATTTTATTCATATCGCCTCTTATAGTAGTTCCAAACCAAATATTAGCATTCTTTTCTATTACAACGTCTCCTATTATATCAACACTTTCTGAAATATAGCAAGTCTTATCAATTGATGGTTTAATTCCATTAAAATCTAAAATCATTTCTACCCCTCCATATTATTTTATTTAAAGTTATTTTATCACTACTTAATATTATTGTCATTATTTATACTTGTTAAATACTATATATATAATATAACAATTTATTTTAAGGGGCTTAATTTGGGAAGAAAAAAGATTAAAGATATAGATAACTTCGATAAAACTAATATCAAATATTACTATGGAATTTCAAATTACGATACAATTTATTCAACTGGCAAAGCTTCTCCTATAGAAGCATATGAATATGCATATAAGATTGGATTAAATTTTATGTTTACAACAGATTATAATTACTACCTTTCTAATGAAGTATATTTAAAAGAAAGTAAATACTCAAAATTTCAAGGCAGTAAGATTTATGCAGCTAGAATAAGGAAAAAATACACTGATTTTATCCCTCTAGTGGGCTTTAAATGTAGCACTAATTCCTATGGTGATATAAATATTATTAATAGTAATAACTTTTTCACTAATATACTAGGAGATTTTAAAATTCTAGCATTATGGATGCTTAATAACATAGATGCATTTATAACATTCAGTCATCCAAATAAAAATACTAAATTACTTCCTTATAATGAAGTTTTAAACAAACTTATTACATCCGTAGAAATTAATGATAAAATACAAAAAAATGATAAATATTACTATAGCTTATTAGATTCTGGATGGCTGTTAGGTGCTATAAGTAACTATACTAATACTTTACTTAATTTAAGTGATTCTGAAAACTTAACTGCTTGCATTTGTAATACCCTCTCAACTTCAAATATAATTTCAGCTTTCAGAGAAAGAAGAACTTACTCAACTGAATCTAGATATCTTAAATTTTACTTTACAATAAATGATAAGTTTATGGGTGAAGAAATTTTTATATCCTCATCTAAAATAAGATTTATGATTTTTGCTGAAGATATTAAATACAAAATTAAAGAACTTCAAATAATAAGTAATAACGGAAAAACTATTAGAACAATTGAAAACATTAATTTAAATAGCATTAAATATTTATACGAACATAAGAAAGAAAATAATGAAACTTGGTATATTATTAAGATAATTGAAGATGATAATAGAGTAGCATTTAGCTCTCCAATTTTTATAAGTAACAATAGCCAAATAAATTAAATAAATAAACATGACATTATTTTAAAGAATGCCATGTTTATTTATTTTCAAAGCTTTTATTTTTTTTGATTTTGAATATGTTTTGCTCTATTTGGTTTAGCTTTAGGCCTAATCTCAATTTTCTTTTCCTTTTTCTTAGGTCCACCTGTGCTCTGAATATCTATAAACCACATAAAGAACCAAATTGTAAATATAGCAAATAACATAGTTATCCAAGGATTTTCAGGTTTAACAATTACCTGAAGCAATAATAAAGCTACAGATATTGCAAATATAATCCATTTGTTTACTCTTACTTTTGAAAATATATACTTTCTTCCAAATGTGAATGATAAAACCATTAATCCGATAGTAATAGCAATATATGCTATATAAAATAATAGGCTGTTCACAGTATAACTCCTCCTTTGAAAGCTTCTTATTATATATTAAAAGAAACACCTTATCTTTTCAATATAATTTAATATATATTTACTATAAATTAACTAATTATGTTATAATTAAAAATTTAATAAAGTAAAATTTAGTAAAATAATAATTATTACTAATATTTTTGTTAAATTTATTAAAATACCCTTCTAATTTAAATAATTATTTGATAAAATATATTAAGAAATTAAAAAATGTCAAAATGAGGTGATTTTATGAGTATAAACCTTACTAATCAATTAGATGAATTAGACTTTCAAATATTAGAATTATTAATAAAAGATTGTAGAACTCCTTACTTAGAAATAGCTAGAATATGTCATGTTAGTGGTGGTACTATTCACGTTAGAATGAAAAAAATGGAAGAACTAGGTATAATAAAAGGTACAAGAATCCTTTTAAATTTACCTAAGCTTGGTTATGACGTATGTTGTTTTGTTGGAATATATATAGACAAAACTTCTTCTTATGACTTAGTATTTGAAGAATTATCAAAAATTAAAGAAGTTGTAGAGTTACATCTAACTACTGGTACTTATAGTGTTTTTGCAAAAGTTGTATGTAGAAACATTTCTGACCTTCAAAACATATTATTGAATAAAATAAATCCTATTTCTGGAATACAAAGAACTGATACTATTATTTCTTTAAATCAACCTATAGACAGAAATATTACTATATAACGCATAAATCCTATTTCATTGGTTATACTATTATCATAACCAATAAAAGGGAGGATTTTTTATGAAGGTATTAGATTCAATTGTTCTTATCTTAGTTATTATCGGAGCTGTTAATTGGGGATTAATTGGATTTTTCCAATATAATCTAGTTAACAATTTATTTGGCTTTATGCCTGCTTTAGAAAGAATAATCTATGCATTAGTAGGTATTGCTGGACTATATTCACTTTCATTTTTCGGAAAAAACAGATATATTAGTTCAAATGAATAACATAAATATAAAGGGAGCATTTTAAATGCTCCCTTTATATTTCTCTAATATCACTAAATTTATAACCTAAATCATTTACTAAATTAACTATTTTCTTTAATATAGAATCTTCCTTATAATTATGTAATATTCTCCCACTATCCCTTACCCAAATGTCTATGCTTTTAATTTCTACAGTTAAATGATAAAAGAAGCTTAGTTCTCTACTATTATCATTTTTCTTTATTTCATTTATAATTCTTTCTCCATTATCATCATCCACATAGCCTAAAGGGGTTGGAATATATTTAGAATATTCATTATTATGACTAGTTATAATTTTTTTATTATAAATTCCTATAGCCGGTTCATATATTATTTTAAAATATTCCTCAAATATAGCTTGTTGTTTAGGTGTTGTTTTATAGTGTGGTGTTTCCCAATAACTTATGGGTATATTAATATCCTTTGCTACAGTTAATGCTTTTTCAACTCTATTCCTAATATCTTGTGGATTATTATATCCATTATCACCAAATTCATAACCAACCACACTATTGCTATCTTTATATTGATGAGTATAACCATGTATTCCTACTGAACCACCTCTATTCACAATATAATCTAATGTGAAAACAAAATTCGCATTTTTAATTGTTTCATTCTTAGAAATATCATTGTCAATATTACTATCTCTATTTATATATCTAGGTATCCAAGAAACACTAAAAGCTTGATTATTTTTATTCATATAATCAGTAACTAATCTTATCTTTTCTAATGCTCCCTTAGAAAGATAAACATCTCCTGCTGTAAAATCTTCAAATCTAATATAAGCTTTCTTATCATTTTTATTTTCCTTATAAGTTTTAATATGCTTGTCTATTTTATTGTCAATATAAATTGTATCATTATCATAGTTCCAAAAAGTAGTAAGATTAAGTATTTCACATAAATCAAATAAAGAAATATAGTATTCTCCATTTTCTACGAATAAATCACCTCTTAAAGGAATTTTATTCTTTTTCCTTTTAAAGGACTTTTCATTTACATCAATAGTAACTTTATCATTAATTATTATATTATTATCTTGAACTACTTCTTTGGAGTTAAGTTTGTTTACAATGTCTTTTAAACTTACATATATTCTATTATTTTTATATATAAGTTTATTTTCCAAATTAATTTTTTTATTTTCGTAAATAAAGTTTAAATTATATAGAACTTTTTTCTAATGTCACTTTCACTTCTTTTTTTCATTTAACTTTCTAACAAATTCTTGTCCTTGTGTATTGTAATATGCTTTATTTACAGCAAGACTAATATATGCCGGAAAGTTAAATAATGAAATAATAATGGAAAATGCAACTATGTTAGAAAACGTTTTTATTTTTCTTTTCACTTAAATACACCTCCTAATATTAATATATTAATATATTAATATTATTATTGTATACCTAATAAAGCCTACTTTTAAAGTAGGCTTTATTAATTATTTATTTAATTTTTTTTATAATATCAAATAACTCTATCGCAGCTTCTCTTGGTCCCTCTTTTTCTTTTCCTTCTAAAGCTAAACAAGTCTTAATTTGTCCAACTTTAACAGTTCCTTTAAACATGTTATCAAAATATTTTTCTATTAATTCATTAGTTTCTTCTTGCTTTTGAGCTGGTCCAAATGGATTGGCAAAGAAGCTTTCAACTAATCCTTTTTCTGATGTAGTTCCTTTAGCCATTCTAGCCCCTGCCTTAAAGACCTTTATTGCTTCTTCTGGAGTTTTAAAGTATTCAATTGACTTTTCTCCATCTTTTACTTCTGTATAGTTATTTGCATAAAGGAATAAATCAACTTCATATCCCTTAACAATTTCTTTATATGGCGCAACAGGCATTACTAATCTTGCATTAATTTTATCTGGATTCATAAATATACTTCTATCTATTTCCTTAAAGGCATATCCTTGATCCAAGTCATCTAGCCTTACAAAAGCACCTATTTCAGTTCCATATCCATAAATTTTACCATCTATTTCTTTAAAAGTTCCCATATCATCAAAAATAACAGTCATATCACTAATATAGTCCTCACTTAAAGTTCTAAAGGCTTCTAAGCTTTCTGACTTACCTGCTCCACTATCACCCATAATTACTACATTAGCTGTTTTTCCATCTTTAAGTTCGATATTAACCATAGCTCCGTGTATTGGTAAACATCCTCTCTTAATCATAACTAAGTTATGAAGTGTTAATGTCATTTTCTTCATATATCCAAAGTAATCTATTTCTTCTGAGTGATTAACATATCCTAACATAATATCATTTTCTTTATCATCGTAGAATACAGTTTTCTTTTTACCACTATTATCATTAGCACCAAATACATAAACTAAATCTGGTTTCTTACCTCTATATTCCTCTAATCTAGCCATTTCGAATAAATTACATAATGTTATTCCATGTTGCATAAAATCTCTATGGAAATAAATAAATGCAATTAATTCTCCTACCTTAGCTGGATAACAAAACCAATGATCTTTATTTAAGTAAGTATGAAGTAATGGATTTTCATTTACTTCAGTAAACATTCCACTCCTTGTATTTTTCTTAGGATATGTTATGAATGGAGTTTCTAACAATATACTATCTATAAATTCAATATCTTCAAGAGCTTCATATCCACTTGGTAATGGCCATAAAACTTTATTAATTATTACTGAAGCATTACCTCCAACTGGAATTTGTCTAAATACATTTGGTTTATAACCTAATATATTTTTCTCAATTTTTCTATATAATTTCAAGATTAAGTTAGATAATGAAGAATTTGCTTGAGTAAAACTAACTGCTGATAATCCATCCTGTAGCTTATTACTGTGTATAATAGTATATCTTTCTAACCTTCTCCAGAATAAATATAAATCTTCAATTAAAGCTATAAATTTGTCTTTATCTGAAAATAAATCTTTATATATAGGATTAGTTTCAACTATTTCCTCAACATTCATAACAGTAAAATACTTAAATATCTTAGTTAAATCAGCTGTTATTACACTTACATCTTCTGTCTTTAAGCTATCTTTTAAATATCTCCAACTTAATGTTACTTTTTTCTTTGATTTTTTTAAATATGTTTCAATTGTTTTACTAAACCCTTGACTTTCAACTAGTTCTTCAAATGTACTACAATATTTTGCAGTAAAATTAATTAATACCTTATCATTGCTTATAGAAAATTCTTTACGCATGTTTTGCCCCCTCTTTTTGAAATATACTTATTTATAAAATTTCATTTTCCTCTTGTTTTTTTATATTATAACACATAATATGCAAGTTTCGGAAGAATGTTTTTTCATTTTTTTTATAATTTATGATTTTTTAATATTAACACAAAAAGTAAACGTAATCATACCTATTTATAAAAATATTTTTTATAATTTATCAATATTACGAATTTTTTAAGGATTATTCTCATAATGTTTTATACTTATGCGAACCTTATATATACTGATTATATTATTGTTCATATTATTAGAATATCTTTAAGTAAAGTGTAAGATATAATTATTTTTCCAAAAATAAAGGAGCTATAAAAACAGCTCCTTTATTTACTATATTTTAATGAAGATTCTTTAATACTATTCCTCTAACCTTTTCCATTAATTCCTTTTCTTCTTCCCTAGTTAAATTTTCAGTATATATAGGTTCTCCAAAAGTAACAGTAATATCTATAGGTTTAAATTTCCTATCAATTTCATAAGCTCTATATGCACCATTTATTGAAACTGGAACAACAGGTGCTTTAGCCATAGTTGCAAGCTTAAGACTTCCTTTTTTAAATTCTCTAAGCTTTCCATCTTTACTTCTAGTACCTTCAGGAAATATTGCCATGCTATATCCATTTTTTATATTATTGGCACCTTCACGTATAGCTTTAATTGCTTCTCTAGCATTTTCTCTATCTAATGGAACACAATTATAATTCTTCATCCAATATCCTAATATCGGAGTTTTTACCATTTCTTTCTTAGCCACAAACCCCATACATTTACCAGCTGAATCAATTAATAGTGGTATATCTAATATACTTGTATGATTTCCTATATAACAACATGGTTCATCCGGTATATTTTCTTTACCAATAACAGTTACATTCATATTTAATGCTTTATGTATTGTATACCTTGCCCAGTCTTCACCTACTTTACCACTATAATCAATGGCAGCCCTTTCTCCTTTAGTTTTAAGTATATACCAATGTTTAATAGCTTTACACTGCATAAATAACATATAAAATCCATAGTTTATAATTTTATAAAACTTCATACAACCCACTCCCTGCATTATATTTTTTCTTTCTTTATTATAAATGCTAATTTTTCTTTCTTCAATTATATTTTTATTATGTATTGTCTATAATAAAAATATAAAATAGCTACTTATTCTATAAATTTATTTTATAATGGAGATTAAATGATAAAAAAATTTAAATTAATAAATAAAATTAAAAATATACTTATACCAATTTTAATATTTTTTTCACTCTGTTTATTTAAAGAACTTCTAAACAACAAGAGCTTTTCAATTAATCCTAACGAAATGAAAATTCACTTTATAGATGTTGGACAAGGAGATTCTATATTAATCCAAGTTAATAATAAGAATTTACTTATAGATTCTGGTTCAAAAAGTGAGAAAAAGAAATTAGAAAATTACTTAAAGTCAATTTATATTCCTCAATTTGACTATATAATCGCTACACACCCACATGAAGATCATATTGGAAATATGAATTATATTATTAATAATTATAAAATTAATAATTTTTATTCCCCTAAAATTCAAAGTAATACAACAGCCTTTGAAAGTATGGCAGAAGCTTTAGCTAGAAAAGATATTAAAATTAAAACATTAAAAGCTAATAATAATAATAATAGCATAGACCTTGGAGACAATACTTTAGTTGAAATTTTCTCTCCAAATTTAGATAGTTATGATAACTTAAATAATTACTCACCTATAATTAAAATTTCTTATGGTAATAATTCTTTTTTATTTACAGGAGATGCAGAAGAAGATGTTGAGGGAGAAGTACTTAGTAAATCTTTTAATTTAAAAAGTGATGTTTTAAAAATTGGGCACCATGGCTCCTCTACTTCAACTAGCAAAAATTTTTTAGATAGGGTAAATCCTGGAATAACTATAATATCAGTTGGAAAGGAAAATAGTTATGGACATCCATCTAATAAAACCTTAGAAAAAATTAAAGCCACAACTGTCTATAGAACTGATATAAATGGATCTATAGTTATTACTTCTGACGGGCAAACATTAAAATCTTCTTTCAAATGATAGATGCTCCTAAATACTTAGGAGCATCTATCATTTAAGAAGACTTTCTTAAATTAATATAAATTTATATTTATTCTCCTACTGCATCTTCTTGGTTAATTAAATTTTCTTCATTTTTCATTTCATTTATATCTATTATTTCACCATTAACAGTATCTAAGATTTCCTCTTGTACTTCTTTGATCTTAGTAGGCTTCTCGCTTTCATTAACTTCATTTAAATTATTTTTTTCATCATTATTCACATAAGATTTCCAAAGCATATATATATTATATAGATTAGTTACATCCTGTTCATTATATAATAATATTGTTTCTATTTTTTCCTTAGGCATCCTTAATATATAATCTTTATCTTTTAGTACTTTATTGAATGTCTTAGCAAGATTTGATCCACTTATGACTTCCCCTTCTCTATGAATATTAAAATCTTTTTCTAAATTCTTTAGGCCTATAGAATGTTTCATTTCTTTTTCATACTCTCTTTGAATATCTATATCTTCAAACTCTTTAGAAAAATTTAATTCAATTCCATATTTCTTAAATAAATAATTAATTACTGTATAATCATTATTTCCAGAAAAGGTGACAATAGCTTTTTTTCCTTTACTTTTCATCTTTAAAAAATATTTCTTTGCTAATTCTAATATTTGTATTGATTCATATTTATTTTCAATCATATACTGTGTTACAAATAGCTTACCATTTTCAAATACACAAGCACCAAAAACTCCTATACATTTGGGCTTTTTATATACATAATGTTCTAAATCAAAAAAAATAAGCTCTTCTGGTTGCCTACTTATATTAGCTGTTTTAAGCATAAATTCTCTGTTTCCAGAGTCTACCTCTATTATATTCTCTCTAATAATCACATTACCACTCTTTCTTCCTTATCATTATCACCTTTTAATTCCTTAATTTATCTTATAACATTATACCACCTTTTATAAGAATATAGAATAAAATTATAAGGCACTTTGCTCATATAACAGATATTATATAAATACAACACTTTATAATTACATAATATTATGTAATTTTTATTATGTTCATATAAATAGACATTAATTAATAAAAATTTTTACTTTATCTTATATATATATTTGACTATTATTTCGCACTTTGCTATTATTAAATTGTGATAATGATTTTCAATATTGATTTAATTATAAATATTATAGGTATATATTCTATACCATCTTTAATTAAATATTATATAAGAAGGTGTTTTAATGGAAATAATAATAACTTTAGTAATTGTATCTTTAGCAACATATATATTATTTAATACTTTTCACAATACCTCTAAAGGTAGCTGTAACTGCAAAAGCTGTTCTGACCATTGCCCAATGTACGAAGATAAATCTAATATACTAAAGATAGAAAAGGTTAAAAAAAATGCATAGCCATTGCTATGCATTTTTTTACATTTTATCTACTACTTCTATTCCAATTAAAGCTAATGAATTCTTAATTACTTGACATGTAGCTTTTACTAAATTAACTCTAGCTTCTTTTAAGCTATCATCTTCTAAATTTAATACTGAATGTGCATTATAGAATTTATTAAATAGTTTTGCAACTTCTATTGCATATCTTGTAATTATAGAAGGTTCTAATTTTTCTGTTGCTAAATGAATTTGCTTTCCAAAGCCTTCTAATGATTTAATTAGTTCAAACTCTTCCTTAGTATTCAACTTAGAATAGTCTGCAACTCCCTTTAATTCTCCAGCTCTAGTTAATATACTATTTGCTCTTGCATAAGAATATTGTACATAAGGACCTGTTTCACCTTCAAATGAAAGCATTTCCTTCCAATCAAATACAATGTCTTTTTCTCTTGAATTCTTTAGATATGTAAAGACTATTGCTCCCACACCTATTTTCTTTGCTACTTCTTCTTTATTATCTAAATTAGGATTTTTTTCATTAATAACCTCTAAAGTCTTATCTATAGATTCCTTTATTAAGTCATCTAATAATATTACTTCACCTTTTCTTGTTGAAAGCTTTCTATCAGCAAATTTAACTAATCCAAAGCCTACATGAACACAATCCTTAGCCCATTCATGTCCAGCAAGTTCAAGCACTTTAAATACTTGCTTAAAATGTAAAGCTTGAGGTGTTCCAACTACATATATGCTCTTATAGAAATCATAAGTTTTCTTTCTATACATAGCTGCTGCTAAATCTCTAGTTGCATATATTGATGCTCCATCACCTTTTAAAACAATGCATGGTGGCATATTGTAATCATCTAACATAACTACTTGAGCTCCATTACTTTCAACTAAAAGATTTTTTTCTTTTAGCTCCTCAACTACTACATCCATCTTATCATTATAAAAAGCTTCCCCAGCATATGAGTCAAATTTAACATCAAATATTTCATATATTCTTTCAAACTCTTTTAAGCTTAAATCTCTAAATCTCTTCCATAAAGCTTCAACTTCTTTATCACCTTGTTCTAAAGCTTTAAAATATGTTCTTCCTTCATCTTCTAAAGCAGGATCTTTTTCTGCTTCATCATGGAATTTAACATATATTCTTAATAATTCATCTATAGCATTTTTTTCTAAAGCCTCTTCATTTCCCCATCTTTTATATGCGGAAATAAGCTTTCCAAATTGTGTTCCCCAGTCACCTAAGTGATTAATTCCTTCTACAGTATATCCTTCCTTCTTAAAAAGCTTATATAGTGAATTACCTATTGCTGTAGTAAATAAGTGTCCTACATGAAATGGTTTTGCAATATTAGGTGATGAATATTCTACACATATAGTTTTCCCATTTCCAATATCACTTGAACCATAATTTTCACCTTGAGATAAAACTTTATCTATAGTATTTTTAGTAAACTCACCTTTGTCAACAAAGAAATTAATATATGGTCCTATATTAATTATTTTTTCAAAACCTTCATCATTTATTTTTTCTTTTAATTCTTCAGAAATCATATTTGGAGCTTTTCTAAAAGCTTTTGCTAATTGGAAACATGGAAATGCATAGTCTCCCATCTCACTTTTAGGTGGTATTTCAATTAACTTCTCAATACTTTCAATATCCATATCTACATGGTTACTTATAGCTTCAGCAACTTTCTTCTTATAATCCATTTTTATCCTCCTTACAATTTTAAGCATATTATAGATTTTCCAATCTTATAGCTGAAAAGATAAAGTTCTATATTTTATTCTTGGAAATATATTATGTAATATTATTTCCTAAAAAAATAAAAAACCGCCTCTTAAATATTATAAGAGACGGATAAATCCGCGGTACCACTCTGATTGCAATAAATGCCACTCAATGCTTTAACGCAGCAAACGAACTATCCTACTTAGTTTCAGTAGTTATCTCCAAGGCTCTCTTCCTATTATTCTATCTTATAAGGCTTGCACCATCCCTTACTCGCTAAAAAGACTCAAATATAGTACTCTTCTTTTCATAGATTTTAATATCTTCTTATATAATATCAACATTATACATAAATGAAAGATTTATTGTCAATACAAATTAGCTAAGCTTCTCTATACTTTATTAATATAAATGTTATAATATTTTATATAAAATATTTTTTAGTTTTTTATTAAGGAGTTATTATGGATAGAATCGGTATTATTGACATAGGCCCAAGCTCTCTTAGACTTATGTTAACTGAGGTTAATAAAAATGGATACTTTAAAATAATTGATGAACTTAAAACATCAATTAGGTTATGTCATGACTTAGTTAAGGATGATGGTATTTGTAACGAAAATTTTACTACTATACTTTCTACTTTAAAAGCATATAAATCATTATGTACAGTTTCTGGTGCAAGCAAAATTTTTGCCGTAGCAACTGAGTCTTTAAGAGAAGCTAAAAACAAAGATATATTGTTACCTCTTATAAAAAAAGAGTTAAATATAGACATACGAATTTTAAGCTGTGAAGAGGAAATACTATATAACTTTCTAGGTGTAAAAAGAAGCATATACATAGAAAATTCTCTTTTAGTTGAAGTAGCTGGAACTGATACTCATTTAGCTTGGGTTAAAGATAATAAGATAATTAAAAGTATAACCTTACCTATAGGTAGTGTTAACTTAAGTTATAAATTTGAACTAAATGATAGAATACTTCCTAATGCTTTAACCAGTACCTTTGAATATTTATATGATTTACTTGAAAGCATTCAATGGCTAAAAGAAACAAAATTTGAATCTATAATAGGAATAGCTTCTACCATAAGAACTATCGGTAAAATAGATAGAGTAAGAAAAAGATATCCTCTTGAAATAATTCATAATTATGAGCTTACGGATATTGATGTTAAAGAAATTTTTAATTTATTGAAATGTAAAGACTATAAACAAAGGCAAAAACTTGATGGAATAGATCCAGAACTTGCAGATATTATAGTTGGAGGTACTGCAATTTTTAAAAAAATTGCTAATATGGTGCAATGTAGTAAAATAATTATTTCTGGAAGAGGCTTACGTGAAGGTTTACTATATGAATATTTAAATGAAAATTATTCACTAGAAAAAGATATATTAGATTATAGTATTAATGGGGTATTAGACACACTAAATGGAGATAAAAGTCATGCTAAAAACGTATTTAATATAACTTATTATTTATATAATGCTTTAAAAAGTATACATCATTTAGGTGATGAATTTTATCATATTATAAAAACTTCATCAATGCTTCATGATTGTGGAATAAGTATAAATTATTACAGTCATCACAAGCACTCTTTTTATATAATTTTAAATTCCTCAATTAATGGACTTACTCATAAAGAACTACTTATGAGTGCTGCTATTGCTGCATCTCACAGATTTAATAGTTATCAAACTCCAATATCACCATTTTCATCTATAATAAATCAATTAGATTTAAAAACAATTAAATATATTGGTGCTCTTGTTAAAATTGCTGAAGGCTTAGATAGAAGTTTAGCTGGTGCAGTAAAAAATCTTAATGTTTCTTTTGATGAAGATAAGGTTATCATAAATGTATATTCTAATATAGATGTTGACTTTGAAATTCGTCAAGCTTTAAGAGCTAAGGAAATATTTAAAGAAGTTTATGGAAAAGATTTAGTTATTATAAGCTGTAGCAACAGTATCTAATTGAAAATTTATAATGTAAAATTATTTTAGGGGCTGCCTAGGCAGCCCCTATTTAAAAATTTAAAAGAATATTCCTAAAAACACTTTAGCAGTTACAAAAAATAAATTGTATATAAGCGCAACAGGATAAGTTAAAATGTAGCTTCCTAAAGCTACAACAGCTACAAGAATTAATATTTGATATTCATACATTTTACTTCCATATTTATAGAAATTCTTAGGACTAAGTTCTCTAAATAAATCGAAACCTGCAAGTCCTGGTATAGGTAATAAATTAAATATAAATAGACTTATATTTATAGTACAAATACTTCTTAACATCATTCCTATAATAGAATATGTTGAAGTTGATACTAAATTATATGCACTATTCATCCAAAGTTGAAATATAAACATACCTACAAATGCAACTATTAAATTTGCTAGTGGTCCTGCTATTGTTACCTTTATTTCATCCTTATAACCTCTTTTAAAAGCACTTGGATTAGTTTCCACTGGCTTAGTCCATCCAAATCCAGTTATTATAATCATTACAAATCCAATTAAATCTATATGTGCTAGTGGATTTAAAGTTAGTCTCCCATTAAATCTAGGTGTTTTATCTCCTAATTTATCAGCTACTTTTGCTCTTGCATAGCCCTGTGCAACAAAAGCAATTAGTATTGCAGGAATTGTTATTATCTTCATTAATATTTGATTCTGCATTTCAGTCCTCCCTTTATCGACTTTTTTTCAATTATATCATATATAATTATTATATGTTTACTAAAAAGTGGAATGAAAATACACATCATTCCACTTTTATTACTATTCTTATAAATCTTTATTTATTATTTTATGGTTGAGTTGTTTGATTTTGTTGACCTCCAGTTGCTGGATTTACTGGTGTTTCTTGACCTCCTGGTGTTTGTTGATTCTCACCTGTTCCTGCATTTCCATTTCCTTCAGTGCCTGTATTTCCACTTCCACCACTTCCAGTACTTCCTGTTCCTGTGCTTCCATTATTTCCATTTCCATCATTCCCAGATTCTCCTGTCCCTGCATTTCCATTTCCAGCATTTCCAGTTTCAGATCCTGTATTTCCAGTAGTTCCTGTTCCTCCTGTATTTCCACTATTTACAGTTCCCTGTTGACTTTGCCCCTTATTATCATCCGTTCTTGGAGGTATTGGATTTGTATCTTTTTCTTGTTGTGTATAATCTTCTGGTTTTATATTATATAAAGAATTATACCTAGCTTCTTTAGCATTATACTCTGCAGCCACATTTAATACTGAGTCCAAATCAAATTCATCTGGATTTGGTGACTTATTCTCAAATATAAATTCATGCATTATCTTTGAACTTTGTTTAAGATCTATAAGTAGGCACCAACCTCTATCTTTATAATAATAATCTCTTGCAATAAGTTCTGCTTGAGGTATTTGTAATTGCTCAAAATCTAAAGAAGGTAATTTATATATTGTATATGCTAAATTTAAAGCTTCTGGTATATCCATATTAGTTTTTACTTGCTTTGACAAAGTATTAGCAATAGAAACGTATTTTAAAGGATTAACTTCCTTTAATTTATTTGCAATTTGGAATAAAACTTTACTTTGTCTTTCACTTCTTTCAAAACCACCATTTCCAACATATCTTATTCTTGCATAAGAAAGAGCTTGTTGTCCATTTAAGGTTTGTAATCCTGTTTCTGTTATTGGTGGAGATTTTACTCCAGTAGATTCACCTATATATTTATTAACCTCATCTATTTCATAGTCTTTTATATCTGCTTCTATTCCACCAATTTCATCTATTATTTCTTCAAATCCCCAAAAGTTAACTATAACATATTTATCTAAATGAATATTAAAATTATCTTCTATAGTCTCCATAAGTAAATCTGCTCCGCCTTCAAATCCTCTTAGCTTTCCCTTATCATTCAATTCTGAAGAGCCATAGAAAAAGGCTGCATTTATCTTGTCTTCGCCATACTCTGGAATCTCTACTACTGTATCTCTAATTATAGATGTTAACTTAATTTTTTTATTGTTATTATCTAAAGTTGCAATAATTATGGAATCAGCTCTAGCTGCTTCATCTTCAGTTCTACCATCAGTACCTATTAATAAAACATTTGTAATTCCTTCAACTTCTTCATAATCAACTTTATTTTCTTCAGTAGCTTTAGGTGTAGATTTAATATAAACTCTATTTCTAATTTGAATGTAATATCCAAATATAACTGCAATTAAAATAGCTAGTACCCCTAAAGTAGAAATTAATATAATTTTCTTTTTTCGTTTTTTATTAGATTTATTTTTTTTCAATGATTCATTTTCACTCATTAATAATCCTCCCTTTACCTTCCTAATTATATAACTACTATAACAAACAATCATTAATAGAATCTTCTCTATTATACACAAATTATAAAAAATTTTCATTACAAAATAATAACAATATTATCTTTTCTAATTTCTACATTAATATAATATCCATTTTTAAAATTTTTAGATAGTTTATGTTTACTTTATATAATTTTTGTCAATAATTTTAGCAAGGAGTGATAAATATGGATAATATGAATAATAATTCTTCAAAAGAAAATTTAAATAAAAAACAAAAATCAGCTATTTTAGTTGCTATTGTAACATTATTAGCTATTTCTTTTTGTGGAAGCTATTATATTACTAATTACTTAACTAGAAATAAAAATGCTGAAGCTAAAAATAAAAATGTATTTGCAAATAACGAATATTTAAATGATGATATTTTTATAACATTAAAAACAAATGATAATGTAGATATGATAGATAATTTTTTTAATATAAAGAAGAAATTAAATTTAAAAGAAAAATTAACAGAAGGTGAATTATCTGTAGAACTTTCTAAAGAAGGCTATAAACTTTCTGAAAAAGATGAAAAAAAACTTACTTATATTCGTGATAAAGAAATAAAAAGTAATGTTTTGGAAAGTAATAAGTACTATTTAGGAGAAGATAATGGATATATTTCTATATTCAAAACTGATAATAACGGAAAAATAATTGAATCTGAAAAAAAGGTTTATACCGACTCCAAACCTATTAGTAATCTTCCAGAAACAGATCAAAGTTATATAAAAGAGCATAAATTTTCTTTTGATTCAAAAGATGAAGCTCTACAAAAACTTAGTGAAATGATATCTTAATATGCTATTTCAAAATGTAAAATTAAAGAATAAACTGCGCTAGGAGTTTCTAAAAAACATATATTTTTATTCTACATTTTTAATAAAGGAGCTGCTACCACAGCTCCTTAAATTAACATATTTTAATTCGCAATAGTTTAAAATTGTTCATTATTTTCCATTTGAAATTAATTTTATTATGAATAAAATTAGAAATCTGATAATTACTATAAATGCAGATATGAATGAAATAAATACAATTATTATTTCATAAAATCCACTCATTTGTGAATCATCCCTAAATAATCTTGAAATCTTTGCATCTGTGTATTTAACATCAATTATTGTACTTTTTTCTTCCCCACCATCTGGTGAAATAATTGTACCATGAATTACATAATCACCCAATAATATTGGGTCATTTACTACTCCATATGGTAGGTTTCCTGTTAATTCAATATAAAGTGGTTCTATATCTTTATCAGGATATTTCTCCTTTAATATCTCCTTAAGTTTAGCTTTATCTTCAGCAACTTTAAAAACTGGTCCTGTATTTCCTCCAGCCCTTTCGACTTTTATACTAATATCTTCACTTGTTAATGGAACCTTTGGTGTTATTCTCATTGGAATCAAATAGAATGTTAATATTCCTATACTAATCAGTAAGATAATAATTGAACCCTTTTTCATCTTTTTCATTTTATCAATTCCTCTCACTATCCATTAAATATATAAAACTACTCTTAAATTACTATTTATGTATTAGTTTATTTAGACCTAATACGCAATTGTTTAATATTATTCATTTGTAACTATGACTTTTATAGTATAAGATACATGTCCTTGTGTCCATTCCCCAAAGACTTCATAAATATAAGTCCCTTTTTCTTGAGGAACAATAAGTTTATCATTATCATAAGTATATTTATTCTCTTTAGATTCTCCCCAAGCAATAATTTCAACATTTTTGGGTTTTTCTGAAAAAGACAAGAGTAGTTCTGATTTTGGCTTTACTTTATTTCCACTCATAGTGTCAGCAATTTGTTCAGGACTTGCTGAATCAGCAGTAACGGTTTCTTTTTTAGAAAAACCAACATTATTAGTCCATTCATATCCACCCCTGGAAACTAATATTTCAGCCCCATCAACAGATACTTTTAAATCTGGAATATTAGTTTTTCGATTGCTATTGCAGCCAACAAATAGTAATAAGGTTAAAGAAATTAAAATATAGAATGATTTCTTCATAAAATTCTCCTATCTTAATGAATATTAAAATACAATTGCGTAATAATACATATTTTTATTATACATTCACTTGGAATATAATTCCATAAGAAATAGAAATAATATACCCTTGTTGAAAAAAGTTAATAATTATCAACATTCAAATTAAAATTATCATTTAAAAATTATTACGAATTTTCACATTTTCAGACAAATTTTATATTAATATAATATGTAAATTTTAATTTTTATTAGATATTCATAAAAAAAATATTTTTTCTAAAGAAAGTTTATTTTTTTATTTACATATTCACTTTAAGCTATTAATATATATTTATTGCCCTAAAAATTATTATTCACTTGGAGGTTTGTTTTATGAAAATAAGTATTATTGATATGCCTCTATTCTATGGATGTGATAATCCTGGAGTAGAAAAAGGCGCAAAAGTTTTAAGAGAGAACAACCTTCTAGATATCTTTAATAAAAGCCATGAAGTCTGTGATATGGGCGAAGTTCATGTAAAAAATGTTTCTTCAAATGATAAATACGCAGCAAACGCAAAAATGAAGTATTTAGATGAAGTTGTGAGATCAAATATTGGACTAGCTGATAAAGTTTATGATTCCCTAAAAAATTCTTATCTACCAATAACTATAGGTGGAGATCATGCATTAGCAATAGGTAGTATTGCAGGTTCAAGTAAATTTTTTAAGGAAGATCTTGCAGTTGTTTGGGTGGATGCTCATGGTGATATAAATACGCCGGAAACTTCCCCATCAGGAAACATTCACGGAATGCCTTTAGCGAGCTCTATGGGAATTGGATATGAATCTTTGACTAACCTTTATTTCCCAGGACAAAAGGTGAAACCTGAAAATGTATTTTTATTAGGTTGCAGAGACTTAGATTTAGGTGAACTTGAATTAATCAAGGAGTATAATCTAAATGTATGGACCATGAAAGATATTAAAACAAAGGGCATAAATACAGTATTAAAGGAATTAGTAGAAGCTTTAAATAAAAATAATGTTAAAAATATTCATTTTAGTTTCGATATTGATAGCTTAGATCCAACTTATGTACCTGGTACTGGAACTCCAGTTGAAGATGGTTTATCTTTCTCTGAAGGAAAAGAAGTTATTAAAACTATAATAAATACTTCTTTAGTTAGATCTATGGATTTTGTAGAATTCAATCCTGTATTGGATGATAACAAAAAAACTTTAGAAACATGTCTTGAATTGCTAAAAGTTATTTCTAAGTCCTTTGAAGGAAAATAATGTGGGTGTCATCACTGAATATAAAATTAATAATTAGAGGCTGCTTTGCAGCCTCTTTTGGATTTATTAAATTTTTATGTTATTATATAATTTGTAAAAAATATTTTATATTTAATTACTTTAAATGGTGCTGTAGCACTTTAAAATATTAATTAAGTAGTATATAATATACAAAAATTAGGAGGATATAATGAAGCTATTATTTTTTGATACAGAAACTACAAGTATAAAACCAGGAAATATATGTCAATTAACTTATATAGTAGTTGATGCTTCAACTAAACCACAAAAAACTACTGGTAAAAATTTTTTCTTTACTGTAGATAGCATGGATGAAGGTGCTCAAGCTATACACGGTTTTTCATTAGAAAAACTTTATGAACTATCTGATGGAAATGATTTTATAGAATTTGTTCATGAGTTTATGCCAGATTTTTTTGATGCAGATTTCATCATAGGGCATAATGTTCAATTTGATATTAAGTTTTTAAAACACGAATTACAACTGTTATGGGAAGCTGGCCTTATAGATACTACTTGGGAACCTAAAAACACTTTTTGTACTATGGCTTATTATAAATCCATATGCAATATAATTAATCCTTCTGGATCAGTAAAGAATCCTAAGCTTTCAGAAGTAATAGATTTCTTAGAAATAACAGAAGAACAAATTACAAATAAGGCAAATGAACTTTTTGAAGGAAGTGGTAACTATCACGATGCTAGGTTTGATACTGCCGCAACTTATTTAACTGTAATTCAAGGTATGAAAAAAGGATTAATTCCACCTGGATATTTTACAAAGCTTCTTAAAAAATAAATTTATTTAATTATTTTACATTTTAAATTAATATAAAAAATAAAGGAAATTATAAAAAATTTATTATCTTTTTATAATTTCCTTTATTTTATGTTAAAATTCATTAGTATTCACTAAAAAACTTATCTTTAAGTTCTTTACATAGGTCCTTATCCATAGCTGGAACACCTTCTAATCTATATTTCATTTTCATATTTTCATATTTATTTACACCTAATAAATGATATGGTAGCAACTCTACTTTTTCAACATTGTTTAAGGAGTCAACAAATTTCTTTAAAGATTTCATATAAGCTTCACTATCTGTTTTACCAGGTACAACTACTTGCCTTATCCATAACTTAGTACCAGCTTTTCTCACAGCTTCTATAAATTTATTAGTTTCATCAATTTTATTCATAGTCATATCCAAATAACCTTCTTCAGTTAAATGTTTTACATCATATAGGACTAAGTCTGTATATTTCAGTATTTCATCATAATCTCCAAAACCAACTCCTGATGTGTCTAAGCAAGTATGTATTCCTTCTTCCTTGCAGCCCTTTAAAACTTCTAAAAGAAATTCTGGTTGTCTTAGTGGATCTCCACCTGAAAAAGTAACCCCTCCATTTGATGCTTGAAAATAATTTTTAAACCTTTTTATTTTTTTTAGTAAATCTTCACTACTATATTCAATACCTTCTTTTTCACTCCAAGTATCAGGATTATGGCAATATAAACATCTTAATTTACATCCTTGAAAAAAAACTACAACTCTGATTCCTGGTCCATCTACTAAACCCATAGTTTCTATGGAATGAATTCTACCTTTTATCATATAATCTTCCCCTTTGTTTTGAACAATTATAAGAATCTTGAATTTCTTAATTTATTATAATGTGTATATAATAAATTGTCCAACATAATATATTAGTACTGATATAAGAATCCTATTTCTCTAGCTACTTTATCAGAAACTTCATATCCTGATATTTTTCTAATTATATTTACACACAACTTTATATTCCCTATTAAATTACAAGAAATCATTATCTTTCCATTATCAACAAAATCTTTATTAGCTATATTAACTCCATTTATTATATATTTAGAATCGGGTATTGAAATACCCTCCATATTTATTAAATGACTCAATAAATATACTCCATTAGAAAGTGTAGCTATATACTCACAATGACTATAAACTTTATTTAAATATTCTATAATATTTTCATTATCAAAAATATTTTCCTTTTCACTTCCACCAGGTATTATTAGAATATCAGGTAATATATTATTATATTTAATGTTGCAATCTATACCTATAAACCCATCTTTTATTTTTACAGAGTCAACATTAGATACTGAATATACATAAAAATAATCTTCCTGTAGAATTTCATTTCCTTTACTAAAAATATTACAAGCTATAGCATATTCTGTTATATCAACATTATTATATAACAAAATACCAATTTTAATCTTTTCATTAGCCTTGCAACTTATAAAATTATTTTTAGTTAGCTTATAAGTTCTTTGCTCCCTAATATTATTTAATTCTTCAAATCCAATCTTTTTTAATAAAGCTATACTTTCATCAGTCTTAACTGAATCTATGATAGCTTGTCCTCCAAATTCAAAAAAATAATACTCAAGTAATAATCTTAAAGCTTCTTCTCCGTAACCTTTTCTTCTATGTTCATAATGCACTTTTATATTAATCCTTGCAACCTTTGTAGCAGAATTATATCCATGAAAACTAACTTCTCCTATAGGATTATCATTTAAATCATAAATCAAGCAATAAAAATTTTTTCCATCTGTTGGGTTTACCATCTTTTTATAAAACATTTCCCACTTTTCTTTTGGGAATGAATATACTTCTCCAAAGTCCCCCATATTTTTTTTATTTCCCCATAACTCTTCTACAAAAGCTAATTCCTTAAAATCAGGCATTTTAATATAAATTAACTTTCCATTCCTTCTATATAAATTAATTTCACCCTTCATTATATCACCTATAATTATTTTCTTTTTTTTAAAGTAGATATATTAATAAATATCTCATAAATAACTACATTAATCAAGGAATAAGAGTCTCATATGTGAATTATGTAATTGAAAATTAATTTTTTTATTATCTATACTAATTACTTATAATAAATTATTTTTTTTCAGATATTGATTATATCTATAATCATAAAGAACAACGAATTTTCCAACAATTATTCTGTTCTAAAAAATATTTAGTATTTCTAAACTTCAAATGTTGTTTTATTAAACTACATTTTTAATAATCATGATTAACCTCAATGATATCAATGATTTTAGAAGAAATTTTTTTTGTGTTTTTTTATAAAAAATATTGATTTTTTATTTGCAAATATATATAATTACAATTGTTTGTTTAGTAATTTTAAACATAAGGTTTAGTATTAGAAAATATTGATATGGAAGGTGTAATTGTGGAAATCGGTGAAAAAATACGTAGGTTACGTATTGAAAAACAATTAACTCAAGAAGAATTAGCCAATAGATGCGAATTATCTAAAGGCTTTATATCACAAGTTGAAAATGATTTAACTTCTCCTTCAATAGCAACTTTAATAGATATATTAGAAATCTTAGGAACTAACCTAAGAGAGTTCTTTAGTGATGCTAGTGAAGAAAAAGTTACTTTTACATATGAAGATATGTTTGAAACTGAAAATGAAGACTTAAAATATAAGCTAATGTGGCTTATACCTAACGCACAAAAAAATGAAATGGAACCAATTATGATAACTTTAGAACCTAATGGGCAATATATAGAAGAAGAACCCCATGAAGGTGAAGAGTTCGGTTTTGTCTTATCTGGTACAATAATATTGCATCTAGGTAAAAAGAAATTTAAAGTGAAAAAAGGTGAAAGTTTCTATTTTAAGCCTAGATCAAATCACTATATATCAAATTCGGGAAAAACCCAAGCTAAAGTAATTTGGATAAGTACTCCCCCATCATTTTAAATCTATAGAAAGAGGTGTTTATTTTGGAACAAAATATTATAGAAATTAAAGGTGTTTCTAAAACCTTTGAAGATAATTGTGTTTTAGACAACCTTTCATTAAACATTAAAAAGAATGAATTTTTGACATTGCTAGGTCCTAGTGGATGTGGAAAAACAACAACATTAAAAATAATTGCTGGATTTGAAGAAGCAGACAAAGGTGAAATTTTATTTAATGGAAGTGATATTTCATCCTTACCCCCATATAAGAGGCCTGTAAACACCGTATTCCAAAAGTATGCTCTATTTCCTCATATGAATGTCTATGATAATGTAGCTTTTGGATTAAAAATAAAGAAAACTCCCAAAAATGAAATAGACTCAAAAGTTAAGGAAATGCTAAAATTAGTATCTTTAGAGGGCTTCGAAAAAAGAAAAATTGAGTCTTTAAGTGGTGGTCAGCAACAAAGAGTAGCAATTGCTAGAGCACTTATTAATGAACCTGAAGTACTTCTTTTAGATGAGCCTTTAGGAGCTTTAGATTTAAAACTTAGAAAAGAAATGCAAATAGAACTTAAGAGAATACAACAAAGATTAGGAATTACCTTTATTTTTGTAACTCACGACCAAGAAGAGGCATTAACTATGTCAGATACAATAATAGTTATGAACAAAGGTAAAATTCAACAAATGGGATCACCAGAGGATATTTATAATGAACCAGCTAATGCTTTTGTTGCTGATTTTATTGGTGAAAGTAATATATTAAATGGAAAAATGCTTGAAGATTGTAAAGTTGAATTCTGTAATAGAATTTTTGAGTGTGTTGATAAAGGATTTAATAGTAATGAATTAGTTGATGTTGTTATTAGACCAGAAGATATAAAAATAGTATCAGCTGAACAAGGAATGTTAAAAGGAAATGTAAAGTCAATTATATTTAAGGGAGTTCATTATGAAATAGAAGTTGAAGAAGGAGATAATATTTGGATTCTACATAATACTAAATATGCTGAAGTAAATTCTATAATAGGTTTAGATATTTATCCTGAAGATATTCACATAATGAGAAAGGTTTCAGGCAATGAGTAAATTAAAAGGATCTAGAAGAAATCTAGCTGCTTATCCATTTATATTTTGGAGCTCTCTATTTATTGTAATTCCTTTATTAATAGTATTATTCTTCGGCTTTACAGTTTCATCTCCTGATGGAAGTTATTCTTTTTCAGCAGAGAATTTTTTAAGATTAATTCAACCACAATATATTAAAGTTTTTGAAAGAAGCTTATGGCTTGCTTTTCTATCAACTTTTTGGTGCTTAGTTTTAGGTTATCCTATTGCTTATATAATTTCAAAAATGAAACCTTCAAAAGGTAATATTTTAATTATGTTATTCATAGTTCCAATGTGGATGAATTTCTTACTTAGAACTTATGCATGGCTACCTATACTAGGTAAAAATGGTTTTATCAATAATATACTTGGCTATTTAGGTTTAGGACCATTTAATTTCTTATATAATGATGGTGCCGTAATATTAGGTATGATATATAATTTCTTACCATTTATGGTTTTACCTATATATACTGTTTTAACTAAAATTGATACTGATTTATTAAATGCAGCATCTGATTTAGGTGCTAATAGAAAGCAAGTGTTTATGAAAGTTGTTCTTCCTTTAAGCATGCCAGGCGTAATTTCTGGTATTACAATGGTATTTATGCCAGCAGTTTCAACCTTTGTAATTTCTAGATTACTAGGTGGTGGTCAATATATGCTTTTAGGTAACTTAATTGAACAACAATTTACAACAATGGGTGACTGGAACTTTGGTTCATCAATTTCAATATTTATGATGGCTATTATATTAATATGTATGGCTGTAATGAGTTTATTTGATAGTTCAGAAGCTAAAGAAGGAGGTGGACAATTATGGTAAAGTCTTTAGAAAATTTTATTAAAAAGTTTTATTTAATATTAGTTTTTATCTTCTTATATATGCCTATTGCTGCCTTAATAATATTTTCCTTTAACGATTCAAAAACTATGGGAAAATGGTCTGGATTTACTTTAAAATGGTATGTTGAATTATTTAATAATGAAAATATTATAAAAGCTCTTTTCTTCACAGTAGTAATTGCTATTATTTCTTCTTTGGTAGCTACAGTAATAGGAACTTTAGCAGCTATTGGAATTAACAAAATGAAGGGGCCAAAAAAAGCACTATTATTAAATATAAACTATTTACCAGTATTAAATCCTGATATTGTAACAGGTATTGCATTAATGAGCTTATTTATATTCTTAAGACCTCTTACTAAGTTAGATTTTGGTTTTACTACAATGTTACTTGCACATATTACCTTTAATATACCATATGTAATACTTGCAGTTTTGCCTAAGCTTAGACAATTACCTGAAAATATTGAAGAAGCAGCTTTAGATTTAGGTGCTACACCATCTTATACACTAAGAAAGATAATATTACCTCAAATTAAACCTGGTATCTTTGCTGGTATGCTAATGGCCTTTACAATGTCAATTGACGACTTTGTTATAAGTTTCTTCACTGCTGGACCAGGAGTTACAAATCTTTCAATTGAAATTTTTGCTATGGCAAGAAGAGGTATTAAACCTGAAATTAATGCTCTTTCTACATTGATGTTTGTAACAGTACTAACCCTTTTATTAATAGCTAATAGAAAGGAATTTACAAGAGGTGATAAAGTTGAAAAAGCTTAAGAAGTTTGTAGCTATCTTATCTTCATTAATATTTATATCTTCAGCTTTTGTTGGTTGTAAAAATAATAATGAAAGTGGAAAAAGAACTTTAAATGTATTTAACTACGGTGATTATATAAATGAGGATTTAATAAAAAAATTTGAAGATGAAACTGGCATAGATGTAATTTATGACACTTATGAATCTAACGAAATAATGTATCAAAAGGTTAAGAATAGCCCTGGTACTTATGATTTAATCTTCCCTTCAGACTATATGGTTGAAAAAATGAAAAAAGAAGATATGTTAGAAAAAATAGATTTTAACAATATACCAAACTATAAATATATAGGAGAAGATTTTAAAAATTTATCTTATGATCCAAGCAACGAATACTCTGTTCCATATATGTGGGGTACTATAGGCATTATATATGATGCTGATAGAGTTGATGAGGTTGTAGATAGCTGGGATATATTATGGAATGAAAAGTATAAAGGCGAAATATTTATGTTTGATTCTATAAGAGATACCTTAGCAATATCATTAGTTAGACTTGGATACTCAATGAATTCTGTAAATAAACAAGAATTAGATGAGGCAGCAAATGAATTAATAAATCAAAAACCTTTAGTTCAATCTTATGTTATGGATGAAGTAAAAGATAAGATGATAAATGGTGAAGCTATCTTTGCAACTGTATATTCTGGAGATGCTATATACATTCAAGAAGAAGCTCTAGATTTAAACCTTCAATATGTTGTTCCTAAAGAAGGTTCTAATAAATGGTTTGATGTTATGGTTATACCTAAGGGAGCAAAACATAAAACAGAAGCAGAAGAATTTATAAACTTCTTATCTGATCCTGAAAACGCCAAAGAAAATGTTGAGTATATAGGATATGCTACTCCTAACTCTGGAGCTTATGCTCTTCTTGATGAAGAAACACAAGAAAATGAAACTGTTTATCCTGCTGACGAAGTCTTAGATAAATGTGAGATATTTAAGGATTTAGGAAATAGTATTAAGCTTTATGATGATGTTTGGTTAAAAGTAAAAATAAATTAGATTTTATATATCATATTAAAAGAGCTGCCTAAGCAGCTCTTTTAAATTGCTAAAAATATATTTATTTTGAAAACTCCTTATAAATTTTCTTTCTTAATTTTCCATTATTCATCATTCATTATCCATTGTTTCCAAACCATAGCTTTATTTCTCTATTAGCACTATCCATACTATCTGAAGCATGAACGCAATTTTCAGTTTTGCTACTAGAATACATTTTTCTTATAGTTCCCTCTTTAGCCTTTTCAGGATTAGTATTACCATTTATCTGCCTAATTCTTTCTATAGCATTTTCTCCTTCAAGAATCAAGGCACATAAAGGTCCACTAGTAATGAAATTTAATAGTGGTATATAAAAATCCTTTCCTATATGTTCTTCATAATGCTTACTTGCAAATTCTTCAGTAATTTTCTCCATCTTCAAAGCTATTACCTTTAGATTATTCTCTTCATACCTCCCAATAATCTTTCCTATTAAATTTTTTCTAACAGCATCTGGTTTTATAAGTACTAGTGATTTTTCCATACTTTTTCCTCCCATAAAAATCCAATATTAAATTATACCCTTTATTCACAGATTTTATTAGTATTAATTTAGTATATTAACTCTTTTTCTTAAAATTATGGTATAATTTTCTTATCAATTAATGTGAGAGGTGGTATAGTGACTAGATATTATATTGTTGTTGATGGAAGAGTTCAGGGAGTTGGATTTAGATATTATTGCCAAATGAATGCATCTAGCCTTAATTTGACTGGCTGGGTACATAATATGTCAAATGGAATGGTAGATATGGAAGTACAAGGATCTGAAAGTTCAATTCAAAAGTTTATAAGTCTTATTAGTAAAGGAAATTATTTTATTAAAGTTACATCACTTTCAAAAAAAGAAATACCTATAGTTCCTGATGAAGATAAATTTAAAATCAAATAAAAAAGGAGATAGATAATATATTCCTTGCTCCGTCGCTTCGCTCCAAGTCGCCAGAATATAATATCTATCTCCTTTATACTGAAGGTAATAATTCCTCCATAACTCGGAATTATGAAAATTCCTCTATATAACTTTATAGTCATTTAACTGTAGCTTTTCTTCTTATTATTTTCGTCGCTGGCTCCAAGTCACCGCAACCTTATATAGCACACTTCCATACTGAAGGAAATAATTCCTCACCAGTTCGGAATTATGGAAATTGCTCTTTATACTCTTTTAATAATTCAACTATTATTTCTTCGCTTAATCTTCCGTCGCTAGCTCCAAGTCGCCGTAATATAATATCTATCTCCTTATATACTACAGGTAATAATTCCTCATTTCATCCAGAATTATGAACATTTCTTGTGACCTCGGATTCGATCCAAGTGCCTGTAATTTGAAATCTAAGTATTATTATTTTCTCTCTACATTTGTATCGTAAAACATCAAGTTATTTTCTTGAATAACTCTTATTAGTTTATCTGCGTATATTAAGTTTCCTTCTTGGTCTTTTGCTGTGCTGTAACCTGCATCTTCTAGTGCTTGTGCTTGGTCTATATAGGTTTTTCCTTCAAATAATCCATTAGCTCCGTATCTTTCATTTTCATATAAAAACTTTCCATGGTCTTTAATAGAAGAATTAAGATTATCATATGCTCTAAAGTCTCCAACTATTACATCATCGTAGTTTTCTTTGGTTTCCATTTCTACTTTTTTACCATCCCATCTGCTATCAGCCTTAATCCCAAAAAGATTATTATATTTAGATGATAATGTGGATTCTCCCCATCCTGATTCTAATATTGCTTGTGATATGGTTATTGAGGGTAAAATACCGTAATTCTTATAATTATCTATTGCAACTGCAGAAATACTCTCAATAAACCCCAATTTATTTCTATCATTAATTAAGTCTTCGTTAAGATAGTTACTTTTTATTCTTTCTAAATTATCCTTTGCTAAAGTTTCTCTTTCGCTATCTAAATTTAAGCTCTTTATTGCAGCTTTAAAAGAATTAATTCCTATTATGTTTCCTTCATTATCTTTTTTAAAAAATGAATTTGCTATATTATTAATATTTTCATTATTAATTTCAAAACTTCCATTATTTAAAGCTGAATTAATTGATGCTACTTCTTGCCAATTTAATTGATATCCAACTTTACTTAATTCATCAGTTATATCTATATAACTTTTAATTTCTTCTTTTGACATAGAAATATTATTTTCAAACTTATTTAATATTTTTAATGTAGATAAAAAAAAGGTTATTATAAAAACTATAATAAATAATAAAGATAAGCTTATTCTTTTCACCCTATTTCTAGCTACCTTCCCCTTTATGTTACTTCCCCTTCTATAAGTCCCTTTATATTGCAAAGCTTCACCTCCAAGTTTACTTAATAATATTTTATAATAATATTACTAATTTATAAATCTTATTAACAATATTTTAAGTAATTTTTTTATTTCTCTATATCCTTGAATACTAAAGGAAAGTAATTTATAAAAAATTATTAACATGGTAATATTTTTATAAATTTCTAAAAATAAAAACCCATGAATTGAAGAATTCATGAGTTATGATTATAAAAAATAAATTATTTTACTTTACTACTTATATAATGGTCCGTATGTTGCACAAGCTCTATAATCTGAAGCTTCAAGGGTTTCAGTTCCAAATGCTGCCCAACTATGAGGTCTAAATATTCTATCATGTGATACATTATGCATAGAAACTGGTATTCTAAGCATAGATGCTAATGTTATTAATTCTGCACCAATATGTCCGTATACTGTTACTCCATGATTTGCTCCCCAGTTAGCCATTACACTATATACATCTTTAAAGGCACCTTCACCAGTTAAGTTTGGTACAAACCAAGTTGTAGGCCATGTACGATCTGTTCTTACATCTAATTTATTATGAACCTCATCTTCTAATACAGCTGTTTGTCCTTCTGCTATTTGAATTACAGGCCCTATACCTTCTACAATATTCACACGAAGCATTGTTACAGGCATTTCAGCTTGTGTTTTAAAATGAGAAGAGAATCCACCCCCTCTAAAATATTCATAATTTGCACGACACCAATCTGTTGCTTCTGTACAAGCTTTTATATCACTTTCAGTCATATCCCACCAAGCCTTCATACAGCCTTCTCCATTTTCATTTTTTGCTGCTCCTGTACAGTCTAATGCAGTAGCTCCTGAATTTATTAAATGTATAAAACCTACTTCTGCTACTCCTTGTGGTTTTTTTCCTGTTACTCTTTCACAAGCATCTGCACTCCAGTAAGTCCTTACATCATGAAAACAAGGTGCTTTATCAGAAACTAATGTTCCTAATAACATTGCAACTCCATTTAATGTATCATTTTCAGTTGCAAATGCTACAGGATTCTTTGCTCCATTCCAATCAAAACTAGATGCCATTATAGCTTCCATAAAGTCTCCATTTGGAAGCCAATCTGTCCACATTCTTTGTCCTTGGAATCCACCTGCTATAGCATTACGACCTAATGACTCTTCACACCATCCCATTTGTGCTAACTTCTCATTTCCAAACATAATATCTTTAACTACCATAGCCATCTTAACAACAAATTCCCAATCTTTATCTGCTGGAATAACCTTTGATTTTGTTATTATTTCAGGTAGTACTTTTCCTGCGTTGCAATCAAATCCTTCTTTACAATGTTCTTTAGTCCATGCTAATGCTTTCTCAAATTCTTCTTCATCATAAATTCCCAATGTTATACGTCTAATTATTTCTGTCATATCTACCCATTCTGGTCTCATACCTAAATACTTCTGAAATAATACAGGATCGCAGAAAGAACCAGCTATGCCCATAGACACACTTCCAAAATTAACATATGATTTATTTTTCATCATTCCAACAGAAATTGCACATTTAGCAAAAGTTAAAATCTTATCTTCAACATCTTTTGGAATACTCTTATCATCCATATCTTGAACATCATGTCCATAAATTGAAAATGCAGGAAGTCCTCTTTGTGCATGAGCCGCTAAAACAGCTGCTAAATAAACTGCTCCAGGTCTTTCTGTTCCATTAAATCCCCATACAGCTTTTATAGTATTTGGATCCATATCAAAAGTTTCAGATCCATAACACCAACAAGGTGTAACAGTTAATGTTGCACAAACATTTTCTTTTGAAAATTGTTCAGCACATCTTGCTGCTTCAGCACCTCCACCAATAGTAGTTTCAGATATAACACATTGAACTGGAGTTCCATCATAATATCTTAATTTAGATGAAATTAACTCTGCTGCAGCTTTTGCCATTCCCATAGTTTGTCCTTCTAAACTTTCTCTTACTCCACCCCATCTTCCATCAATAGTAGGCCTAATTCCTATTTTAGGATACATCATAATCATTCTCTTCCCTTCATCAATAAATTAATTTACAAAATATACTTTTTACAGTTAATTCTTTTTACATTTTAAATGTGTATTTTAATTGAACATAAAATATTGAAATTATTTTTGAATTCGTTTTCAAAATACTTATTTAATTTTTTAATTTTATTAATTCTAAAAATTTATTATATGTCTTATCCCACTCTTCTTTATCTTTAGGCTCATAAATCTTTATATCTTGTGATTTTGATATTAAATTTCTTGCAGCCTGTAGTCCTTCTACTTCTCCTGTAGCAATAAGTTGTAAAACTAAATTACCAAGTACAGTTGCTTCTACTGGACCTGCAACTACCTTTCTACCACAAATATTGGCTGTTAACTCACATAATAATTTACTTTGAATTCCTCCACCAACCATATAAATAGTGTCATAATGTTTTTCTGTACAATCTTCGATTTCTTCTAATGCTTTTCTATACTTTAAGGCTAAACTTTCATTTATACATCTTACAATTTGTGGTACACTTTCTGGTACAGCTTGATTAGTTCTTATACAATATTCTTGAATTCGTTTAGGAATATTTCCTTGAGCTACAAATTCTTGTGCATCAGGGTCTATAAAGCATTTTAAAGACTCCGTTTTACTTGCTAATTCTTCTAATTCACCAAAACTGTATTCATTTCCTTCTCTTATCCACTGTCTTCTAGATTCTTGAATAAGCCAAAGACCTATAATATTTTTCAAGAATGTAATTTTACCTTCATAACCACCTTCATTTGTTATATTATATCTTTCTGATTTTTCATTAATAATTGGACTATCTAATTCAGTTCCAATTAAAGACCATGTTCCACAGCTTAAGAAAATAAAATCTTTTTCTTCAGTGGGAACAGAAATTAGAGCACTTTGTGTGTCATGAGAAGCAACTGCTACTACATCTACTTTATTAACACCAAGTTCCTCACAAATACTTTCACTTAACTCACCAATTATTGTCCCACTTGGAACAATTTTCGTAAATATATATCTAGGTATATTTAAGGCATTTATTACTCTATCTGACCAATTTCTATTATTGGCATCAACTAATTGAGTAGTAGATGCAATAGAATACTCCGTAATTTTCTCTCCCGTTAACATATAATTAAATAAATCTGGTATCATTAAAAGAGTTTCTACTCTTTCAATTAATTCTGGTCTTTCCTTCACTATTGATAATAACTGAAAAACTGTATTTATCTCCATAAACTGATTTCCTGTAATTTTATAGAATTCAGCTTTAGGAATTCTTTCAAAACTTTCTTCTACCATTCCTACTGTTCGTTTATCTCTATAATGAATAGGATTTTCTAAAATATTCCCATTTTTATCTAATAATCCAAAATCAACTCCCCAAGTATCAATCCCAATACTATCAAATCCACCTGAATTCTTTGCTTTAATAATTCCTTGCTTTATCTCATGAAATAATCGTAGAATATCCCAATACATAATATCATTTATTATAACTGGATCATTTGAAAATCTATGAATTTCTTCTAAATTAATAGTATTTTCATCATAAACTCCTATCATAGCTCTACCACTTGATGCTCCAAAGTCAAATGCTAATATTCTTTTTTTCACATACTCATCCCCTTCTAAATATTCTATAAATTAATTTTATAAATACTAATTTCCATTTACAATTTAATATCTTACTTAAAAAGTAGAATAATTTACTTTTAAACTATAGAATACTTAGAATATACAAACTATTCTTTTTTTATCTTTACATTATTTCTCTCAAATGTATCATGCCAATCATTTGACGGATTAGAATCTGTAACAACATAATCTACATCGAAAAAATCTCCCATTCTAACAAATGAAATTTTATCGAATTTTCTACTATCTACTACTAAAATAACTTCTTTTGCAGATTTTATCATACGCTTTTTAATTTCAACATCTGCTTCACTAGAATCTGTAATTCCAATTTCCTTATCTATTCCCTTACAAGATATAATTGCTTTATCCACATGGAAATTACTAATCATCTTTTCTGTTTGTGGACCAATAAGTGCTAGAGCACCTTCCTTCATTAATCCTCCAGTTGATAATATTCTCCATCCCTTCTTATCTGATAATTCAAACATAACTTCTAAAGAATTTGTTATAACTGTTATATTTTCTTTATCTCTAATGCTTTTTGCAATATATAAAGCTGTGCTACTTGCATCTAGCATAATATGTTCACCATCTTGAATCATATTTGAAACAATTTCAGCAATTTTCTTTTTTTCTTTAATATTATTTTGTTTTCTAATGTTATATGGCAAATCTTCCTTTAAATCATCTACTAATACTGCACCACCATAAGTTTTTTTAGCAAGACCTTTTTGCTCTAATAATTCAAGATCTCGTCTTATGGTTTCTTCAGTTACTTTATAATGCTTACTTAAATCTCCAACTAATACTTTCTTTTCTTCTTTTAATTTAGATAAAATTTCATTTCTTCTTTCTATCGCCAACATTTTTCTTTCTCCTACATTCTACAAAATAGTATCCCAAAGTTCTTTATCTGGATTTGCTATAACACAACAATCTAAAAGCATTCCACTTTTTCCAACAACTTCTGTAGCTTTTTTAATTGCAGCTTCTACAGCTCCTACATCACCAGTAAGCATAAGATATGATTTTCCACTCATCCCTCTTGCTATTCTTATTTCTATAAGCTCTACCTGAGATGTTTTAGCAGCTTCATCTGCAGCTACTATTATTGATGCAGCTGAAAATGTTTCTACAATTCCAAGAGCCTGTTTATTTTTAATCTCTGATGCTCCATAAATTGCTGATAATATATCTTCATGTGGATTACCTAAAACGAAGCTATCTATAAGGTTTTCTGCATGAGCTTTTTTAGATGCTTCAATTGAAGCATTTACAGAACTTAAGTCTCCACTAAATATAACAATATATTTTCCAGGACAGACTGTTTTAGCTTCTATTATAGATACTTTAGCAGTTTTAAGAATCATATCAGCAGCTTGAACTCCTGTTGACACTGTTAAGTATTCAAGCATTCCAATTGCTTTTCCCATATTTCCCTCCTAACTACATAGTTATTGTAGTTAAACATTAATTCTATTATTTTCAATCTGTCCCTATTAAAGCTTACCTTTTACATATTATAATATATTTTTCATTTACCTCCAATACTATTCCAGCTATGGATGAATGACAAGGTACTGACAGACTATTTTCTTTTGCCTTTGAAATCATTTGACCTTCTTCCACTATATCTCCCTTTTCCACCACTGGTATGGATGGAACTCCTATATGTTGGCTTAACTTTATCTTTACTTTATTTGTAGTAATTTCATCTAAACTTAAAGGTGCTGATACATCATATTTAGAAATACCTAAACGTGATTTTAACCTATCTAAAGATATCATTCTTTCTTTTCTAAGCTTATTCATTTTTGAAAGAGGGACATCTTTTGGTGCCATAATACCATTATTTCTTAACTGTGTTCTACATTCATTTATTAATGTTTGAGGTGATAAGCATTGTTCACAAGCATACATCTCACAAATACCACATTGTGAACAAAAGAAAGTATTTAATGATGACTGTATATTTGCAGTATCTACGGACATAACATTTCTCATTAATGCATGTGGTTCAATTGGATACCCAATTGCATATCTTGGACACATTTCTGTACATTTATTACATTGACAGCAAACAGATTTAGCTCTTTTTACACTAATGGATATATTTTGACTTTTTTTCCTTACTATATATTGATCTTGTGGAAAAACTAATAATCCATTAGTTGTTTTTGTAACAACATCTATTTCTTTAACTAAAGATCCTGTCATAGGTCCCCCTTGAATAAGTGCTGGATTTTCTATGCTAGGTCCACCAGCTAATTTTAAAACTTCATCAAAAGTTATTCCTATTGGAACCTTTATGGTTTTAGGCTCTTTTACCTCTCCAGCAATTGTTATATATTTATGAGTAACTGGCTTATCTTCAAATAAAGCTTTATATATGTTATAAACAGTTTCTACATTATATACTATAACCCCTACAGATAAAGGTAATTTACCGGGTTCGACTAATCTTCCAGTTGTCTCATAAATAGTTATAATTTCATCACCTGCTGGATATATCTCAGGAAGAAAAGATAATTTCATATTTACTTGAAAAAACCTTTCTTCAATAGCTGTTTCAATGGCTTGTACTGTTTTCACATAACACTCTTTAGTTGCTATTACAACATCTTTTGCTCCAATAACACTTGCAATATAATTTAAAGTATTTACTATTTCATCAGCTTTTAAAGCAAGTAATTGTTGATGTAGCTTAAGCAATGGTTCACACTCTGCACAATTTAATATAATAGTATCAATACCTTCATTTAATTTTGCATAAGATGGAAAACCAGCTCCACCTGCACCTACAACTCCATTACTTTGTATAATATTTTTTAACTCTAATATATCCATTATTTATCTTCTCCAAGTCCTATTCCATCATCTATAATACCTACAATAAGGGCATCAACTGGTGTATCTTGATTTTTAAATCCCATACGAGCTGCACTACCAGTTACTATAAGCACTATATCACCTATCCCAGCTCCAACATTATCAATTGCAACCATACGTCCCTTATTAATCATATTATTAATAGGATCAACTATCATAAATTTAGAACCAATCAACTTTTCATTTTTTCTTGTTGCTACTACACTTCCTACAACTTTTCCTAATATCATTTTACACCTACTTTATTTTTTAATAGGTATCCAAAAGTGCCTTTAGTAACATTTGCTGCATTAGCTTCATCTATATCAATATGCATTTCTAAAGTAAAGCTATTATCAACACGAATTAAGACATTATGAAACTCTGTTTTCCTATCATTATCTATTATTACAGATACAATTTCACCATCTTTTACTCCAGCCTCTTTTGAATCCTCTTTCGACATGTGTATATGACGTTTTGCTATTATGCATCCTTCTTCTAAAAATACTGTGCCCTTAGGTCCTACTACAGCAATTGATGCTGAACCATCTATATTTCCTGAATCACGTACTGGTACCTTAATCCCAAGTTTAAAGGCATCTGTTTGTGATATCTCAACTTGGGATTTGCTTCTTGCAGGTCCTAAAACTCTAATATTTTCAATAGCTCTAAGCTTTGTTCCAACAATAGTAACTTGTTCGTTTGCTGCAAATTGGCCACCCATTAATTCTTTCTTTTTTGTTAATTTATATTTAGGTCCAAATAATATTTCTACATGTTCTTGTGTTAAATGGATATGCCTAGCTGATACTCCAATTGGAACCATAAAACCATTTGAACTTACTTCTTCTTTTTTAAGAGTATCTTTTACTACTTTTATAATGAATTCAAGGGTTTTTTCATCCATATTTTACACCCTAACTTTCTAATAGATATTTAAATAGAAGGTAATATTTTTTCTACATCTGCATGTGGTCTTGGGATTACATGAGTTGCAACTAATTCTCCAAGTCTTGAAGCTGAATCTGCTCCAGCTTCTACTGCTGCTTTAACAGCTCCAACATCTCCACGAACCATAACAGATACTAATCCTGAGCCTATTTTTTCTGTTCCTACTAATTCTACATTAGCTGCTTTTAGCATTGCATCTGCTGCTTCTATGGCAGCAACCAATCCTCTTGTTTCTATCATACCTAATGCTTGTTGTATCATTCTTTTTTCCTCCTTCTTATTTCCCTTTACTTTTTTTATTTCTTTTTTTTGCACTTTTTCTTTTATTTCTTCTTCTTTATTGACAATATTATTAGGTGCTTCTTTTTTATTGTTCTTAGCTTCTTCCATAATATATACACCTCTTAGATATTATTTATTCTTTTTGAACTCATTTCTACTATTCTTACTATTTCTTCATGTGGATTTGCTATTACAGCATGAATACATGCCTTCAATGAATTATTAACTGCACATTCTATTGCTGCATTAACAGATGATATTTCTCCTTCTATAATTATTGTTACAAGCCTTCCTCCTAATTTTCTTTCCCAGGTTACAAGCTGAACATCTGCAGCCTTACACATATTATCTAATGCTATTATTGCAGCTGTTACACTTTGTATTTCAATAAAGCCCAGTGATTTCATAACTTTCTCCTTTTCACATAAGAAGTTTATTTTATACTTGGTAGTATTTTTTCTACATCATTATGAGGTCTTGGTATTACATGAACTGCAACTAATTCTCCCAATCTTTCAGCAGCTTGACTTCCAACTTCAGTTGCTGCTTTAACAGCTCCTACATCTCCACGAACCATAACAGATACTAATCCTGAACCTATTTTTTCTGTTCCTATTAAGGTAACTTCTGCTGCCTTTACCATTGCATCTGCTGCTTCAATTGCTGCTACTAAACCTCTTGTTTCTATCATTCCCAATGCTTCTTGTGCCATTTTTTTATTCCTCCTAAATTTTTTTTTTTTACTTTAAATTTAATCTTTATCAAAGCCACTTATTTTAAATATCTTATCTATAGAGTCTTCTGGTCTAGATATTACATGTTTAGATATTACACCAGTTAATTTATTTGCTACATTTTCTGCTACTTCTATTGCTAACTTAACATTTTCTACACTTCCTCTAAATTTCACCATAACAATAAGTGGAACAGGAAGGTTATCCGCATTTGCTGGTTTATTTCTATCAAAAGCTTCAATTGTAACATCTGCGGCTTTACATCCAGCATCTGCAGCTACAAAAGCTGCTGTTAAGCCAAATACTTCTATCATTCCTACAGCTGCCGCCATACTTTTACTCTCCTATATTTTTATTCATTAATTATTGCAATCTTTAGTCCTTCCATAGCAAGATTAGTTTTATGACCTTCATTAATCTTATCTAGTGAATAAGTATGCGTTATTATCTTTTCTATTGGAAGACCTATTCCTTTAGCTCTTTTTAAGAAATCAAAAGTTGTTGCATAATCTCTTAATGTATATACCCATGATCCAACTACTGTAATTTCCTTTGCGCATATATCAAAATGAGGATTTATAGTAGAATCTCCACCATTTATAAAAAATCCTAATTCACACAGTCCCCCACCATTTCTTATAAATTTATATATATTAGAATGTGCTATAGGAGATCCTGTACATTGGAATGCAAAATCAGCTAAATAACCTCCAAAGCTATTCTTAACACCTTCTGCTAATGCTTCATTTCCTTTATAATTCTTAAAATTAACAACATTATTAGCTCCTAGCTCTTTAGCAAATTCTAATCTTTTTTCTTCGCCATCTACTGCAACAATATTTTCTATTCCCATTGTTCTTAAAACAGCTATACAAATTAGTCCTATTGGTCCACACCCTTGTACAACTACTCTGCTGTTAAATCTTAAAATTCCTGTAGTCTTTGCTCTTTCAACAGCATGAATCAATACTGCACATGGTTCTATAAGTATTCTTGAATATAAGTCTAAATCACTTACATTAAAAATAGTTGAACCTTCACGTATTACTATATAATCAGCAAACCATCCATTTAAATGAATATCGTCATCTGGTAGTAATCCATAAACATCTGCTCCACCAACATTTTGTTTGTTTAAATCAAACATCGTAATTTCTGGATTATCTTTAAATATCATGCATGATACTACCTTATCTCCAACCTTTAAAGGCTTGCCTGCACTATCTTTAGTCACATTTTTACCGATTTTAACGATTTCACCAGTGCCTTCATGACCTAATACTACTGGTATTAATCCAAATGGATCTCTTTTAAACTCATGTGCATCTGTTCCACAAATACCACAACCTTCTACCTTTACTAAAATATCTTTATCACCTATTTCAGGAATTGGATATTCTTTTATTTCGAAATTCTCTAATTTTGTAAGCATTGCAACACGACTAGTCTTTGGAACTGCATCCTTTGAATGATTGCACTTACATGATCCGTTCTTACAACCTGTACTTTCAGTTGCCATTCCTTCTAAAACTTGCTTAACAATTCTCTCTATGTCAATATTTTCCATCTATTTAATACCTCCTTATCTAATGCACAAACTATCAGACATAACACATCTTCTTTGCTTTGTAAAACTTCTTGTAGAAGTTAAACCTTCTCCTGTTCTACTTGCAATAGTAAATGTACAAAAACCTTCTCCTCCAAAACCAAGTGCTGCATAAGAAGGAGCATTTTTAACTAAAATTGCTGTATCCATTGCCTTTGCATATCTAGTTATTGTATCAATATTCTTAGAATGTATATGTGCTGAATGTCTATTTCCATGTTCAAGCCATACACATTTTTCAATTGCATCATCTATATTTTTAGCAATTACAATCCCAAGAATAGGCATCATTAATTCTTCTGCAATTAATGGGTTTTCTTTATCTCCTTCAAAAATAATACATCTTGTTCCTTCGGGAGCTTCAACACCTATCATTTTTAGTAATGTAATTGCATCTCTACCTACACATTTACGATTTAATCCATTGTCTGTAAGTACAGTAGCTGCTAATTTCTTTTCTTCTTCCTTAGAAAGAATATATCCACCATTTTCTTTTAAGTAATAAATTAACTCATCAATTATATTTTCAATAGCAACAACTTCTTTTTCTGCTATACATGGAAGATTATTATCAAAAGTACATCCATTTATAATATCTTTAGCTGCTTTTTGAATATCTGCACTTTCATCAACTAAAACTGGTGGATTTCCAGCTCCTGCACCAATACCTCTTTTACCAGATGAAAGAACTGCAGTTACTACAGCTGGTCCACCTGTTGCAGCAATTAAATTTATATCCTTATGTTTCATCATAATATTGCTTGTTTCTAATGTAGGATTATTTAGTGAAACAACTATATTCTCAGGACCTCCAGCTTCTATTGAAGCTTCATTTACAAGATTTACTGCAAAATTAGATACTTTTACAGCTGCTGGATGTGGACAAAACACAACAGTATTTCCTCCTGCTATCATCCCTATGCTATTACATAAAATAGTTTCACTAGGATTAGTACATGGTGTTATTGCTCCAATTACTCCAAAGGGTCCCATTTCAACTAATGTAAGTCCTCTATCTCCTGACCATGCTATTGTTTTAATATCTTCTGTTCCTGGTGTTTTTTCTGCAAGAAGTTGATGCTTTAATATCTTATCACCAACATTTCCCATTCCAGTTTCCTCTACAGCCATTTTTGCAAAAGTCTCTGCATTTTCTAAAGTTTTCTTACGAATATTCTTTATTATCTTTTCTCTAAAATCTAATGACATTTTCTTAACTACTTCTTGAGCCTCTCTAGCCTTCGCTATTGCAACATTCATATCATCGAATAATCCTAGTTTCTTTTCTTCATTTTTATTTGAAGCTATACTTGCTAGAACTTTTTCTATAATTAATTTAATTTCATCTTCCTTCACTGACATAACATAACCTCCTCTAAGCATTCTTGTCCGTATGCCGCTAACAAACTATCTTGTTCTTCAGATCCTCCACTTACTCCTAATCCAGCTATTAGCTTACCTTTATAAATAAGTGGAACTCCACCACCAAAAATAACTATCTTTCCTTCATTAGTATATTGAATTCCATATAAAGGGCTCCCCGGTTGACTTAATGCTTTTAGTTCCAATGTGGACATTTTTAATGCAACTACTGTATAAGATTTCTTTAATGCAACATCATAGCTAGCAATATATGAATTATCCATGCATTGAACTGAAATTGGTATTCCTGCTTCATTTGCTATAGCAATAACTACTGATAACCCCATTTTATTTGCTTTTTCTTTTATTTTTTCTGTTAATGAAATTGCCTTTGATAAATTCATCTTAGGAATTGAAATATTATTTAATATTTCTTTTACTATACTTTGTACATAGGCTTCATCCATTTTTGTCTCTCCTTTTTAGAAGCTTTATCTATTATTTAATTCTTCTATAACCTTTTTTGTAATTTGTGCTATTATGTCACTATTAGAGTCATTTTCTTTTTTATTGTTTCCATTACATAATGTACCACAAGTATGACAGCTTGGCTTTCCTGATAAAGTATTTGGGCAAATATTAGCTGGATGCTTTCCTGTCATTCCAAATTGACGTCTAAGTTCATATAATCTTTCAACTTGATCTTTTGATAATTCTTGTGGTCCTCCTAAGTGTTCTGAAATATATAATAACTTTGCATAAAATTCTAAGGACTCCATCTTCATATAAGCTGCTTCTAATGAATCGGAATAACTTAAAGCTCCGTGATTTTCTAAAAGTACTGCATCAAAATACTGTAAGTATTCAGATACTGAATTAGGAATTTCATCAGTAGATGGTGTTCCATATTTAGCAATTGGTACACATCCTAATGCAATTACTGCCTCTGGCATAATAGGTTGTGTTAAAGGTCTTCCTGCTATTGCAAAACCTGTTGCATACATTGGATGTGCATGAACTACAGATTGTACATCTGGCCTTTCCTTATAAACTCTTAAGTGCATCTTTATTTCTGATGAAGGTTTAAAACCTTTATTGGCAAATAATATATTTCCATTTATATCAACCTTACAAATATAATCTGGTGTCATAAATCCCTTACTAACTCCTGTTGGCGTACATAAGAATTCATTTTCTGAAATTTTAACAGAAATATTTCCATCATTTGCTGCTACCATTCCACGATTATAAATTCTTTTTCCAATTTCACATATTTGTTTTTTTATTTCAAACTCATTTTGCATATTTTCCTCCTCTTTTATATAAATAATTTATATTTTTAATTACATACTTAACTTTATAGAAACACATACTATTTTTATGTTTTTGTAACGCTACATATTGTAAAGCTTAATTCTTCCTTGCAATAATATATTAAAGATTTAAGAGCTACATCCACATCTGATATTGTACCTGTTATAACTAAAGTTCCACTTACTCTATCTATAAAAGCAATTTCTATTCCTGCTGATTTCAAAGAAATATCTGCTGCAATTATTGCTGATTCAGCTGGACTCATAGTTACTATTCCAATTGCAGATTTTTTATAATCACCCTTTAAATCTAAACCTAACTTTTCATACAAAGCTTTATCTGGATTTGCAATTATATGTGCTAAAGTAATTTGTTTTCCTGGTACAATTTCTTGAATTATTCTCATTCTATCTTCTAAGGAGTATTGTTCCATCTTAAACCCCCTTGATACTTTCCTTTTTAGCCACCTATTTTTCCACTAATCCCTATATTATTTACTACTTGTTGTAATTTCTTCATTTTTTCTTCTGATGGTGGTTCTATTGAATCAAGCAAATAATCTCTATTTAATCCAGTATACTTATCTCTTCCTAGTCTATGATAAGGCAATAAGTGTATTTCTTTTACACCTTTTAAATTCTTAGTAAATTTAGCAATATCTAATATTTCCTTTTCTGTATCATTAAATCCAGGAATAACAGGAACTCGAATAGTTAAATTTGATCCAAAATTAGATATTTTTTTTGCATTTTCTAATACTAATGAATTATCGCTTCCTATATATTCTTTATGTTTTATGGGATTAATATGCTTTATATCCATTAATACATAATCAACTTCTGGTAATATTTTCTCTATAACTGAAAAATTTGTACATGCTGTTGTTTCTATTGCAGTATTTATTCCTAGCTCTTTACAACCTTTTAATATTCCATAAGCAAAGTCTGGTTGAAATAAGCACTCACCACCTGAAAGGGTAACCCCACCACCACTTCTCCTGTAATATGCTCTATCCTTTTCTATTTCAGATAATACTTCTTTAACAGTAATATCTTCACCTATCCTCTTTATTTTTCCATTTACCTTCATTTTCTCTATTTCAAAATTTTGCGATTCTGGATTGCAACACCATCTACATCTAAAAAAGCATCCTTTTAAAAATATAATAGTTCTTATTCCTGGACCATCATGAACAGAAAATTTCTGTATATCAAAAATTCTTCCCTTTACATTTAAATAATCATTTTCTATATTTTTACTAATCATATTAAAACCCAACTTGTTCTGTACGGTTAATAATATCATCTTGAAGTGATCTAGATAGAGATGTAAATAATGCACTATATCCAGCAACTCTTACAACTAATGTTTTATATTGTTCTGGGTTCTTTTGAGCATCTAATAATGTTTCTCTACTAACAACATTAAACTGAATATGACTGCCCTTTTGGTCAAAAAAGCCTCTAATATATGCTACAAAGTTTTCTAATCCAGCTCGTCCACTTAATGCTGATGGATGGAATTTTTGATTAAACAATGTTCCATTTGATGCTATTGAATGATCTAACTTAGATACAGAATTAGCTGCTGCTGTAGGTCCTTTTACATCCTTACCTGCTGTTGGTGAAACTCCATCTGCTATTGGTCTATAAGCTAATCTTCCATCAGGAGTTGCTCCTGTTTGAGCCCCTAAAGGTACATTAGCTGATACTGGATATAATCCTGCTTGATACTGACCCCCTCTTGGATTTTTATATTTTTCTAAAGGCTTTGTATAAGTATAAGCTACATCTCTTGCAAAATTATCAACCTCTTTGATATCATTTCCAAACTTAGGTATATCATTTATCTTATCTAATAACTCTTCATATTTTTTCTTCTTTTCTTCTGAAACAGTCATTAACTTTTTCACTATATTTACAACCTTTAAAATTTCATCTTCAGTAAGTTTAATATTTTTATTTAATAAATTCTTAACTATTTGCATAGTAATATTTTCTATCTTATTCTTTGAAATTCCCTTACCGTAATTATCACGTAAGGCTTCTCTATATTCTTCTAAAGTTAATTCTTTTTTATTAAATACTAACTCATTTATCGCATATAAAGAATCAGTAACATTTGCTATTCCAAAACCTTGAGGTCCAGTAAAGTTATATACGGCTCCACCCTCTTGTACTGACTTTCCTCTTTTTATACAATCATCTATCATAGAAGAAAGGTAAGGAAGTGGACAACGTTCTTTATGTGCCATATCTATAGAGTTGCAAGCATTTACTAATAATTCTATAAAGTAATTCATTTGTTTTTTATAAGCCTCATAGACTTCTTCAAAGCTATTCATTTTAGTAATATCACCTGTAGATATTCCTATTAACTCACCATTATCTATACCATTTTCAAATACTAATTCTAATGGTCTACACATATTAAAGAATGCTGCATCATGCCATCCTTCTGTTTTACCTGCTTTTTGTGGTTCAACACATCCAATTATGTTATATTCTCTAGCATCACTTAAAGTTAAACCTCTGTTTACTAATGATGGTATAATAACTTCATCATTATAATAAGCTGGTAACCCTATTCCAGTTTTAGTTAATGTAACTGCCTTTACTAAAAAGTCATGTGGTGTTTTATTCCAAACTCTAACAGATAATGAAGGTTGAGGTAACATTATATGCAAAGATGCTTCTATGCACATATAAGATAAGTCATTTGTAACATCTATACCTTCTCCATTTTGGCCTCCAACAATTAAATTTTGAAATAATCCATAACCTGCAAAACCTTCTGCTGAAGCTGCATCTCTAACCTTATTAAGTTCATTTAATTTAACCCAAATACAATCTATAAGTTCTTGTGCTTCTTCCTTATTTAGTTCTCCTTTATTAATACTTAATTCATAATAAGGATACATATATTGATCAAATCTTCCTGGTGATATAGAGTGTCCACTTGATTCTAATTGAAGAAGCATTTGAACAAACCAAAAAGACTGACATGCTTCATAAAAATTCCTTGCTCCTTTTTCTGGAACTCTATCACAATTTTTAGATATTATTTCTAATTCTTTTTTTCTTTTTTTATCAATACATTTTTCTGCAAGCTTTTTAGCTAAAACAGAATAACGTTTTGCATAATTAATAACTGCTTTGCAGCTTAAAATAACAGAATTTAAAAACTGACTTTTACTTACATAGTCCATATCTGAAACTCTACAAAGCTTTAATTCATCTTGTGCTTCTTTTATAATACCTTCATATCCTATTTCTAGGATTTTGTCATAACATACTGTTACATGACCAACCCCATTATAATAATAGTTTCCTGGAGTAAATATATTGTATTCTATTGCTTTTATTGTATCTGGATTCATATAAGAAGTAGCTAACTCACTAGTGGTTTTTCCATGCCAATATTTATAAGCATTTTTTAAAGCTACCTTTGTTTCTTCTGAAATGTAAAATGGATCTGCGCTTCTTTTTTCAATAGTATCGAATTCACTTTCTAACCAAGAGAAAGAGAATTCCGGAAACACTTGGCATCCTCTTGGTGATTTAGTTGTGCTTCCTACAATAAGTTCATTATCTCTAATTACAATTGGAATATTCTCTAAGATATGGGCAAATGCTTCTGCACGCCTTGTAATAATAGGTTTGTCCTCTGTTTTCATATAAGATTCGGTAATAAGAATACCTCTATCTGCTTCAATTTCTGGTATTTTCTCAAATAGTGCATCTATTAATTTATTTATCCTAGTGCTCTTTGGAATACTATAATTACTCATAAATAATTCCTCACTATTTCAAATTTAATTGTTCCATTACCTTTTTTGTTATTTCTGATACTATATCTGAACTAATATCTTCATTTTTTTCGTTATTCTTTAATATTGCTTCTCCAGGATGTCTTCCTGTTAATCCATAAGCTTCACGCATATTACATAACTTTCTTACTTCATCTTGTGGCAATTCTTTAGGTCCACCTAATTGTCTTGATATATATAATAACTGTGCATAAAACTCTACTGATTCCATCTTGTGATATGCTCCAAGTAATGAATCTCCATAAGTTAATGCACCATGATTTTCTAATAAAACTGCATCATAATTTTGTAAAAACTTTGATACGGCATCTGGTATTTCCATTGTAGATGGTGTTCCATATGCTGCTATTGGAACTTCTCCTAAAGCAATAACTGCTTCTGGCATAATAGGTTGATTAAGGGGAATTCCTGCAATTGCAAATCCTGTTGCATACATTGGATGCGCATGTACTACTGATTTAACATCTGGTCTTTCTTTATAAACACGCATATGCATCTTTATTTCTGATGATGGCTTAAAATTACCATTTGCTCTAATTACATTTCCTTCTTTATCTACCTTACAAATATAATCTGCTGTCATAAAGCCTTTACTAACTCCTGTAGGTGTACATAGAAACTCGTTATCACTAATTTTTACTGATATATTACCATCGTTAGCTGCAACCATGCCCTTATCATAAATTCTTTTTCCAATTTCACAAATTTGTTTTTTTATTTCATATTCTGATATCATACTATTCCCTCCTGAAGGCTTGTCTATTTATAATTTATAAACAACCTTTTATTTATGTTGTTTTTATTTTTATTTTCTTTGTTTAATTTGATTTTACCATTAACAAGTAAATAAATCAACTAAATATTTACATTTTTTATTTTTATTTCCTTTGTTTTATTTTGTTTTATATGTTATTTATTACGTAAAGGGAACTGTAGATTTTGAATGTAGAATTACCACATCAATTTTACATTCTTTATTTTGCATTTTACATTTCAACCCACTATTCCTTTAGTTAATAAAATATTAGCATAAACAGCTTTTTCTCCTGTAGCAATTATAGCGTAAGCTTCTTTTGCATAATTATAAAACCTAAATCTTTCTATATAATCTATATTAGGTCTTTGACTATAATGCTCATCCAATATATACTTATATTCATCCCAAATAGTCGGAACAATTGTATCGCCTTGTACTACCTCCATTAATCCAACCGGTGTTTCACTATATTTAACATCTAATGGACATAACTCTAAAATAGCATCTAACAATTCTGGAACTCCATGACCATCTGCTCTTATAACTTTTTTACCGTAGGTCTCTGAAGGAAAATTTCCATCTGCTATTACAATAGTATCTCCATGCCCCATTTCCATAAGGGTCTTAACTAACTCTGGTGATAATATTTTAGGAATCTTATTTAACATTATTATTTCTCCTTTCAAAAAGGAGCTGTCTAAGCAGCTCCCTAATTAAAAATGTAAAATTTAGAAATTTTCTTAGTCATATAAATTTGGTGCTATTTTTGGATCTGTCATATTTTTAGCTGTATACCATTGGCATCCTGTATCAACATCAGATACTGATTCGCCTTTTGCTGCTTTAACAGCTAACTCTACTGTTTTACGTCCAATTGAAAGTGGATCTTGTGTAACAGCTCCAGCTAATCTACCATCTTTAATAGCTCCCTTTATTAAAGAACCTGAATCGAAAGCAATACCTACAACATCTTTTCCTAATTTTTTTAAGTTACCATCTGCATTTATTAATGCTTCACCTGAGAATTGATTTGAACCATAAATACAAATAGTATCTTGTTTATTTAATAAATTAATACCATCAGTTGTTGCTTGTTCAGCATTAACACTTGCAGGAACTGCTACATCTATTATTACATTTGCTTTATCAGCTTTCTTAGTCCATTTGTCATGACCTTCAACAGAAACAACTTTTCCATCTGCTTCTGCTAAAGCTTTTATCTTATCAATAAATCCACTACCACGGTTAACTATAGATTCAGAAGTTGCATCTTGATTCATTACACCTATTCTTACTGGTGCAGTTGCTTTTGCAATTTTATCTTTAATTAATGGATAAGTGTTTTCTGCAGCTAATTGTCCTGCTTTATAGTTATCTGTAGAAGCATTTGCATAAACTGCTCCTTTTGGAGCACCAGGTACACCTGAATCAAAACCTATTATTGGGATTCCAGCATCTTTAGCTGTTTGAATTGCTTCTAAACATGCTTCTGTACTAAGGGCTGCAAGTCCTATAGCGTTTGGCTTCAAGTTAATAGCATTGTTTAACATTTGAACTTGATCTGCTATATCAGATTCTGTATTAGGTCCTACAAACTCAATTTTTGCACCAAGTTCTTTTGCCTTTTCTTCAGCCCCTTGCTTAACTGCTTGCCAGAATTGATGTTGGAAGCCTTTAGAAACTAAATAAACATAAACTTCCTTATCTTTACTACTTTCTTCTTTTGTAGTTGTTCCTGATTTACTACATCCTACTAACCCTGTTGCTAACATAGATGCACAAAGCACTAACCCTAATAATTTTTTCTTCATACTTCTTACCTCTCTTACATTTTATTTTTTTTTCTTCTATTCATAACATCCGCAAATACGGCTGCAACTAGAACAAATCCAGTGATAAATTGTTGATAATGTGGCTGTAAGCCAATTAAAGGAAGTCCTGTTTTTAAAACAGACATAATAAATACACCAATTAGTGTACCAGCAATAGTTCCATATCCCCCACTCATAGATGTACCACCAATTACAACACCAGCAATAGCATCTAACTCAAATCCACCACCACCACCAGGTAGTAATACTGAATATGTTGAAGCATATGCTACACCTGCAATTCCAGCAAATGTACCTGAAATTATATAAGCTAAAGTTTCCCATTTCATAACGTTTACACCAGATAATCTAGTAGCTTCTTTATTACTTCCAAGTGCTAAAATGTATCTACCAGGTCTTGTATTAGATAAGAAAATTGACATTATTATAGCTAAAACAATTAATAAAATGAAACCTGTTGGAATTATAGTAGCATCTTGTCCACTTCCTATTGTCATTTTAAATATTTTACGGTACCAACCTTCTCCAGTTGTTGCTGCAGGCCATGTTACACTTTGTGCCTTTGTAAAAATAGATCCAAAGCCTTTGGAAATCATCATTGTGCCTAAAGATGCTATAAATGGAGGAAGTCCCATTTTAGAAACCATAATACCATTACATAAACCAAAAAATGTTCCAATTAAAACACCTATAATTAAAGATAACCATATTGGAAAACCGCTATTAACCGATAGAGAACCAGATATTAAGGCTGAACACACTAGCACAGTTCCGATAGATAAATCTATTCCGCCAGTTATTATAACGAATGTAACTCCTATAGCCATAAATCCTATATAATATGATGCATCAAATATACTTACTAAAGTTGTATATTGACGAAATGCTGGACTCATAAGTGAGAAAAATACAAATAATACTATTAATGCTAATAATGCTATTAACCTCTGAGTTCCAATAGTCTTTATAAATTTATTTTCAAAAATAGAACTTTTAGATATACTTTTTTCTTTCTTCACAACCTTTTCCTCCTAAATTAATTTCTAACTGTTGCTTTATTCATTATAGATTTCTGAGTTGCTTCCTCAATTGGAATTTCTCCAGTTATTTTTCCTTCATTCATAACAATAATCCTATCACTCATTCTAAGAATTTCACTTAATTCAGAAGAAATCATAATGATAGATTTACCATGAGCAACAAGTTCATTCATTAAACTATATATTTCACTTTTAGCTCCAACATCAATACCTCTTGTTGGTTCATCAAAAATTAATATATTACAATTCTTAACTAACCATTTTGCAATAACAACCTTCTGCTGATTACCACCTGATAGTTTAATAACAGGAGTTTCTGTAGAAGCTGTTTTCGTTTTCAATTTTTGAACAAACTCTTTAGCTACTTCTTTTTCTTTCTTTTTATTTATAAATATTCCATTTATAAAATCACCTAAAGAAGCCATTGTAGAATTTTCTGTAATAGTTTTATCAACAACTACACCATATCTTTTACGATCTTCTGATAAATATCCTATTCCTGCTTTTACTGCATCAATTGGACTTTTAACCTCTACTTTCTTATTATTAACATAAATTGATCCACTCTCTATCTTATCTGCTCCAAAAATAGCTCTTGCTGTTTCAGTACGACCTGATCCCATAAGACCTGAAAAACCTAGTATTTCACCTTTTTTAAGTTCAAAACTTATATTTCTTACACTTTTTCCAGCATTAAGATTTTCCACTTTTAGAACAACTGGTGCTTCCTTTGGTACATTACTTCTTTCTTTCGGTGCTTCATATATTGTACGACCTACCATCATACTTATTATGTCTTCTTTAGTGCATTCTTTTGATATTAAAGTTCCAACATATTCTCCATCACGCATAACAGTTACTCTGTCAGTTATTATTTTAATTTCATCCATTCTATGTGAAATATAAATTATTCCAATCCCCTTTGATTTTAAATCATTAATAATTTTAAATAATTCTTCAATCTCAGATTCAGTCAATGCTGCAGTAGGTTCATCAAAAACTATTATCTCTGCCTTTTGCGAAATAGCTTTTGCAATTTCACACATTTGCTGCTTACCAACTGTAAGATTTCCCATTACTTCGCTTGGATTAATATTAATATTAAGCTTATCAAATAATTTCTTAGCTTCAATATTCATTTTATGGTCATCAATAAACTTCCCTTTCATCATTTCTCTTCCAATGAAAATATTTTGAGCTACAGTTAAATGATTCATCATATTTAATTCTTGATGCACAATTACTATACCAGCTTCTTGAGCTTCACCTGCACTAGAATATGCTATTTCTTTATTTTTGTAAGTAATAATTCCACTATCTTTACTATAAATACCAGTAAGAACCTTCATAAGAGTTGATTTTCCGGCACCATTCTCCCCCATAAGTGCATGTACTTCACCTTTTTTAAGTTCCAAACATGCATCCTTAAGAGCATGTACACCAATGAAAGACTTATTTATATCCTTCATTGTTAATATCGTTTCCCCCACTTATATCACCTTCCATTTCTTATTTGCACTTCTATTTGGTATGTTAAGTATATCATAATTGTTACTACCATTTAATGGAATATATTACAATTAATAGTTAATAAAATACTGTTTTTTATTTGTTTTGTATTTAATTTAATCAAAATCCAAACTTATTAAAATATAAACAAAGTAAATAATCATTCTGAAACTTCTCTAAATTGTCTTCCTAAAAAAGGAAATAGCATTTTTTGATTTTCCTCGGTATACATATCTTCTTTTATTATTAATTCAGATCCACAGTCTAAATATTTAATATAGTTTTGCCCTTTAACAATATTAACAGCTTGTTCAATACCAAAATACCCCATATTAAAAGGCTTTTGTATTACAATTGCATTTATAACACCCTCTTCTAATAACTTTACCTCCTCTATAGAATTATCAAATCCAATAATTACTATTTGTTTTGACAATCCAAGTTCCTTAATAGCTTTTGCTGCCCCTATACTAGAATACTCATTTAAAGCCGCTATAATATTAATGTCTGGATGTTCTTCTATAAGTTGTTTAGTTAAATTATATGCCTTATCATATTTTGATTCACAAAATACAACATCTACTATTTTGTCTTCGTCATCTCCTAATGTATCTCTTAATCCATTTTCTCTATCTATAGCTGTTGATGATTCCTTAACATGGCTAACTATTGCTATCTTAGTTTCTTTATTTATAAGATTTTTCATATAAATCCCCATTTTTTCTCCTGCATCATAATTCCCTGTTGAAACAATGCTATCAGCCAAATCAGAATCAATTGTGCAATCAATTAATATTAATTTAATTCCATTTTCTTTTATTTTTTCTGCCATATCTTTAGTTTCTGTATAACTTGAAGGTGAAAGTAAAATTGCATCAGGCTTTTTCTTAATTGCTTCACTTATTAGCTCATTTTGTTCTTTATAATTAGCTTCATCACTTGGAGCAACTACAGTTAAATTCACATTATACTCCTTAGAAGCCATTTTGGCTCCTGAAGTTAACGCCATCCAAAATTCATTATTTTGATCTACACTTTTAGATATATATATCATTTCTAAGGGCCTATCTTTATTAATATTTCTAAGTGAAATTACAATTAAGATAACTAAAATAATAGCAAATGTAACTATTATTTTACCTAAAAAATTATTTTTATTTCTCATACTCTAGCTCCTCCTTTTTGGGAATCCTAATCTTTACAGTTGTTCCTTCTAATTTTTTACTTTCATAAGTCAATCCATATTTTTCTCCATAAGCTAATTGCAATCTCATTTGCACATTATATATTCCAACCCCAGTATTTTTTTCGCTTTTTTTACATCTATCAAATATATGATCAAGTTGGTCTTTATCCATACCAATTCCAGTATCTTTAACTATGATTTCTATATCATTACCACAATTAAAACCACTTATTAATATTAAGCTTTTACCTTCCTTATACTTGACTCCGTGATAAATGGCATTTTCTACTATAGGTTGTAATATAAGTTTGATTATTTTTACATTATATATGCTTTCTTCCACATCTATTATAAATTCAAGCTTATCTTTATATCTCATTTTTTGAATAGTTAAGTAATTTTCTATATGATTTATTTCTCTATTTATTGTAGTAACTTCTTCTTCATTACTGATACTTTCTCTTAATAATTTAGCAAGAGAAGATGTCATTATTACAACTTCTTTTGTTTTATTACACTCAGCCATCCATATTATAGAATCTAATGTATTATAAAGAAAATGTGGATTTATTTGAGCTTGTAAAGCTTTTATTTCGCTTTTTCTTTTTTGTTTCTGCTCATTTATATTCTGTTCCATTAATTTTTTAATTTCTGATATCATAATTTTAAAAGAATTGCTTAAACTTGATATTTCATTTTCTCCTGAAATTACTATATTCACATTTTCAAAATCACCTTTTTCAACTTCTCTCATAGAATTCTTCAATTTCTCAAGTGGCTTAGTTATTTCCTTAGATATCCTTATTGAAATTATTATGGCCAATCCAAAAATAATACATAGTACTACTGCATAAACTTGTATTATTTCATTATTATTTTTTATTAATTCATCCATATAAGCTACTCCAACAACTGTCCATTTAGTTTTTTCAGATTTACTAAATGTGTATACACAACTATCTCCTCTTACATCAGCAACAAAATAATTATTATCATTATTAATAATCTTTTCTATATTTTCTTTTATTAATCCGCTATATATAAGTTGTTGCTTAGGATGATATATTATCTCTCCTTTTTCATCTATAATAAATACATATCCTTTCTTTCCTAAGGCATTTTTTTCACATAAATCGCTAATTGCATTGTAATTTAAATCAATAAAAAAAGCGCCTTCTTGCTCATTAGTATTAGGATTTATTAAAGTTCTACATAAAGTAATAACCCATCTATAGTCATCCTTAATTACATTTTGAACATGTGAAGACGAAATATAAGTTTCTCCCCTCTTTAAAATAGAGTTCTTATACCAAACTGTGTTTTGTATAGAAACATATTCTGAAGGTTCATCCCTTCCATCATTTATAATATACTTATCTTTTTTGTCTATTATAGCTATATTACATATATCTTCTCTTGTTTCCCTTACAGTTTTAAATAACTTTAATATTCTTTGCTTATATAAATCATAATTTTTATTGGATTTGTTATCAAATAAGTATTCTTGAACCTCGAAATCTTTTGAAACTAATGTTGATATGTTATCCATAGATACAATATATGAATCAATATCATTATTAATTTGTTCTATAATTTTTGTTGTATAATCTACAGAATTGTTTCTTACTGTATTTTCAGTATATCTGAAGGAAATAAAACTTATTACTAATAATGTTGTCATAATTAATATGGAAAAAGAGATTAATATAGATGTTCTTATATTTAAGTATTGGAAAACTTTATATATTTTCTTTGTTCTTTTCATACTAATTTTTCCTCATCTCCTTTGCATATTCCTTTGGACTTTTACCTGTTATTTTTTTAAAGGCTATACTAAAATAATGAGGATCTCTAAAACCTACCTTATCTGAAATCTCATAATTTTTTAAATTTGTATTTTCTAATAATTCCTTTGCCTTATCCATTCTGGTTCTTATTAAAACTTCCATAAAAGTATATCCTGTATAATTTTTAAATATTGTACTAAAATAGCTAGTACTTATACAAAGATAAGAACAAATAATATTTAAATTTAAATCATAATCATTGTAATTCTTTTCAATGTAATCAAGTGCTAATATAGCTAATTTATTTGAATAAGAATTCTTTTGAATATACATTTTTTCACATGACATAAAACAAAATTCTTTTAATATAACAATAGCTTCACTTAAGGATCTTGATTCTGTTATTTTAGTAATAGAATTTTCTTTTATTTTGTATATAAACTCTTCTGCTATATTACTTAATCTTAATAAATCACAGGTTTGCGAAATTATTTCAAATAAATATAAGCACATCTTATCTTTTTTTATATATCCTTCTCTAAATAGTTCTTGAATTTCAAAAATATTTTCTTCTATTTGTTTTCTCTCATTTAACTTAATTGATAGTATTAACTTATCTATAATTCCATCTAGATTTAATGATGCATTTAACTTATTTTTTAACTTTTCTCTATCAAAGATTTGATTTTCATTCCATAAATACTTATATAAAAGTAATTCCTCTGCATCTTTATAAGACTTATGTAAATCTGATAGTGAATAAACATTTTCTCCAATACTAATTGTGATAGTTAACTCTGAAAATTTAAAAACTTCTTCTTGTATTTCCTCAAAAATTTTACTTATTATATTTGAAAATTCTCTTGGAGAGTTTGTCCATAATAAAATAAAAGCTCTATTATTATCTCCTTTACATACTTCACCTGCATTATATCTTTTTATTATTTCATTACTAATGTTATATATAACAAAAGATTTCATATCACCTTGTTTAATTTTATCTTTATCTGTATTATATGAATCTGAATATATATCTATTTCAATAATAGCAACTCTATAGGATAAATAATCTATATTGATTCCGTATTCTTCTATTTCTTTACGACTTTCCTCTAGCTCATTTCCCATTATTAAATTCTTAATAATTTTGGATTGAATTAAAATTAAATTTTTAAAATAACTTTTGTTTATTTTTTTAAATTCATTCTCAATTTCTTTCTTCTTGTCTAGTCTTTTTTTTAGATTTATTAATACTTCTGAAAGTTCATATGATGTAATTGGTTTTGAGAGATATTCAGATACCCCATACCTAATAGCTTTTTGAGCATATTCAAATTCGTTATATCCGCTAAATATAATAACATCAATTTCAAGATTATTAATGTGAATATATTTGCTTAACTCAATTCCATCTATAAATGGCATACATACATCTGTAAGAACTACATCAACTTTATTCTCTTTAATGTATGTTATTGCTTCTTTACCATTTTCACAAGTTGATACTAGCTCATATCCAAGTTCTTTCCAATGAATATTCCCAGCAATTGCTTCTCTAACTAAAATCTCATCATCTACTAGCAATAATTTATACACAGTTTAACCTCCAAATATTGTATATTATGTTAATTCAATATTACATTTACAATAATTTACTGTCAATTATTAAAATGAATTTATTTTTGTAAATTGAAAAAGTAATTTGGTTTTTTACTTAAACAGAAGTTAGTTTTGCAAAGTATCTGATATAATTAATTTGATATTTGTCCATAAAGAAATATCTTTCAATTCTAACAAATAAAAAAAGCCTATATTCAAATTTAAAAGGCTTTTTTTATTTTATATATTTATTCTAATTAATCTATTTAATTTTAAAACTATATCAATAAAAAAATATTAAGCTGAAAGTACATTTTTTTCACTTTCCTTTAAATCTTCAAAGTATTGTTCTGTTTCTTCAATTATTACTTTCCTTAGTCCTATTAATCCTACTAAATTTGGAAATGCCATAAGACCATTTACTATATCTGCTATTATAAAAATCATTTCCAATGGTAAAAAAGGTCCAACTCCCACTAATGCTATAAATAATATCTTATATGGTTTTATTCCTTTTATTCCGAATAGATATTGAATACATCTTTCTCCATAATAGTTCCAGCCTATGATTGTTGTAAATGCAAAGAACATAAGCCCTATATTAACTATGTATTTTCCTACAACTGCTATTGGTAATCCATTTTCAAAAGCTGCAGTTGTTAAAGCTGCTCCTTCTAAGCCTCCACTATAGTTTCCAGTTAGAACTATTACTATACCTGTAATTGTACAAACAATTATTGTATCTAAAAATGTTCCTGTCATTGAAATTAATCCTTGTCTTACTGGTGAATTTGTTTTTGCAGCAGCAGCTGCTATTGGAGCGCTTCCTAATCCAGATTCATTAGAAAATATACCTCTTCCAATCCCTCTTTGCATAGCAATTGATACTGTTATTCCTGTAGCTCCACCTAAAGCAGCCTTAGGATTAAAAGCACTTTCTATTATTAATAAAAGTGCTGAAGGTATTTTATCATAATTAAAGAATAATACTAATAAAGCACCAATAATATATAAAATTGCCATAAAAGGAACTACCTTTTCAGAAACACTTGCTATTCTCTTTATTCCACCCAAAGTTATTAAAGCAACTATTACTGTAATAATTATTGTTGTAGCCCCTATAGGTACGTTAAATCCTATTTTTGCAGCATCTGCAATAGATTTAACTTGTCCAAAAGTTCCTATTCCAAGTAAAGCTACTCCAACTCCAAATATGGCAAATAATTTTGCTAACCAATTTAAGCCTAACCCATTTTTTATGTAATACATTGGTCCTCCGGCCATTTCTCCATTCTCATCTACTTCTCTATATTTAATAGCAAGTAACCCTTCAGCATACTTTGTTGCCATTCCAAAAAATGCTGCAAACCACATCCAAAATAATGCTCCAGGTCCTCCAGCAGTAATAGCTGTTGCAACTCCAACTATATTTCCTGTTCCAATAGTTGCTGATAAAGCTGTACATAATGCACCATAACTCGAAACATCACCTTTTGCATTTTCATCATTATCTTCTTCCTTAGAAAATATATACTTAAATGCTAGTGGTAATCTAAATACTTGAAGTAATTTAAGCTTCCATGTTAAGTAGATACCTGTACCAACTAATAAAATAAGTAATGGTGGTCCCCATATAATGCTATTTACAGCACTTAAAATAGATTGAATTTTGTTTAACATAAAAAATCCCCCTTAAAATATATTTTACGGAGGAGAATAGATAGTAAAACTATAACAATAAAATTATAGCTCTATCTTATCCCCTGTCCTTTTACCTGAGAGTTTCAATAACTTAAATATAAGTTATCTTGCTCCTTCGGTGCTCTTTTTCTTGAGTCTCTCCAGAGGTTCGTCCAATAGCGGTCCTAATACCTGAAAGATTTACTTCTTCGGTGGATTACTAAAAATCACTCTCCCACTACCTTCAACCGAACATTATTAAATTTTAACTTTATTATATACGCATTATTTTTGCATTTCAAGAAGTATTTTAGTAAATATTTAATATTTTTTTATTAATTTATTAATATTCTTCTTTGATAAATAATATAAATTTTCATTTGTATAATATATGACGTAATTATTTCATTTTTTATATTTTTTGCAGGAAATAATTGATTTTTTATTTTCTATCTATATACTAGTAATAGACAATTAAATGTAAAAGGAGACTGCAATGGACATAACTTTAGAAAAGGACTACTTAAAAAAACTTTATGGAAGAATAAGCCCTTTCGAATTTAAAGATAAATTAATAAGTTTAGCTAATTTAAACAAAGAAAAATTTAATGGAACTGTATTAGATGCTGGAAGAGGAAACCCTAACTGGATTTCTGCTACTCCTAGACAAGCTTTCTTTACTTTGGGGCAATTTGCTGTTTTAGAATGTCAAAGAACTTTAACTATAGAAAATTTAGCTGGAATGCTAAAAAAAGAAGGAATTTATAATAGATTTTTAAAATACTATAATGAAAATATAAATTTACCTGGTATAAAACTTTTAAAGGATATAATAGATTTTTGTATAGATGAATTTAATTTTAACAGTGATGAATTCTTATTTGAAATTTGTGATGGTATTATAGGAGATAATTACCCCTTTCCAGATAGAATGCTTCTACATATAGAAAAAATAGTTAATAAATATTTATTAAAAGAATTATGTAATGATAATAAATATAACAACCAATTCGATGTTTTTGCTGTAGAAGGTGGCACCGCTGCAATGTGCTATATTTTTGATTCTTTAGCTGCAAATAAATTATTAAATAAAGGTGATAAAATAGCACTAATGACACCAATTTTCACACCTTATTTAGAAATACCTCATTTGCCTGAATATGATTTTAATGTAATTAGAATTCATGCAAATGAATTAGATGAAAATAATATTCCAACCTTCCAATACCCATTAGAAGAGTTAGAAAAACTTAAAGATACTGACATAAAAGCTTTATTTATAGTTAACCCTAATAATCCTGCTTCTATTGCTTTAAATGAAACTACAATTAATAACTTAATAAATGTAGTTAAAAATTATAATCCTCATTTAATGATTATAACTGATGATGTTTACTGTACCTTTATAAAAGATTTCAAATCAATTATCTCTTATTTACCTTACAATACTATAGGTGTTTACTCATTATCTAAATACTTTGGTGTAACAGGTTGGAGACTGGGTACTATAATACTTAATAAAAATAATATATATAATGATAAAATTAAAAATTTATCAAATGTTGAAAAAGAAAAACTAAATGCTAGATATAAACATATGAATTTAAACCCAGAAGAAGTTCCATTTATAGATAGATTAGTTGCAGATAGTAGACAAGTTGCTTTGAATCATACTGCTGGACTTTCTACACCTCAACAAGTTCAAATGGCTTTATTCTGTGGATCAGCTCTTATTGATATAAAAAATAATTATAAAAAATTAACTATGGAAATATGTAAAAGACGTAAATCCATATTATTTGAAGGCTTAGAATTAAATCTTGATGAAAATCCTATGGATGCATCTTATTATACTGAAGTTAATATTATATCTTGGGCTAGAACTTTATATAATGAAGATTTCTCAAATTATATTTCTTCTAATTATACACCTTTTGATATACTTTATACCTTAGCTAGAGATTATTCTGTAGTTTTATTAAACGGTGATGGCTTTGCCTCTTCTGAATGGTCCTTTAGAATTTCATTAGCTAATTTAAATGATAATTGCTACTATATTATAGGAAAAGTACTAAGAAAAATGCTAAATGAATTACTTCTTCAATGGAAAAAAAACAAATGGAATAATTCTAATTTAATCCAAAAAGCACTATAATTATTAAATTGGAGCTGTTAAATCAGCTCCAATTTAATAATTCTACATTCTACATTTCTTTATATAGTCTATTTATAGCACTAAAAACTGCTTTAATAGAAGCTATAGTAATATTACTATCTACTCCTACACCAAAGGTAGTGGTTGAGTTATCTAATCTCTTCATCTCAACATAAGATGCAGCCTTTGCCTCTGAACCTTCTCCAAGTGAGTGTTCTGCATAATCTAAAATTGTAGTTTCTACTAATTTACTATTTACTAAAGCCTTCTTTAATGAGTTTATTGGTCCATTTCCCTTGGCAACAAAATTTTTCTCTTCTCCATTATATAAGAACTTAATATTTATTGTAGTATTATCTTTAATATCATCTTGTGCTTCAATATCTTCTATCTTAAATTTAATTAATTTAAATGGTCCTTTTACATCTAAGTATTCTTCTTCAAACTTGTCCATTATTACCTTTGGTGATATTTCACCAACTTTTTCTGTTACTTCTTGAATTATTTCTCCAAATTCCTTATGCATCCTCTTCGGCATCTTATATCCATAATGACTTTCTAAAACAAAGGCTACTCCACCTTTTCCCGATTGGCTATTTATTCGAACTAAGGCTTCATATTCTCTTCCTAAATCCCTAGGATCTATAGGTAAATATGGCACTTCCCAATATTTGTTATTCCTTTCCATATATTTTTTCATTCCCTTATTAATAGCATCTTGGTGAGATCCCGAGAATGCAGTAAATACTAATTCCCCCGCATAAGGATGTCTTATATGAACAGGTATTTTACAACACTTTTCATAAATATCTATAACTTTATTAATATCATCAAGTTGAAGTTTTGGATCTACACCGTGAGAAAACATATTATAAGCTAAATTAATAATATCCACATTTCCTGTTCTTTCCCCATTACCAAATAAAGTTCCTTCCACTCTATCTGCACCTGCTAACATAGCTAATTCTGCTGCTGCAACTCCAGTTCCTCTATCATTATGAGGATGTACACTTAAAATTACTCTTTCTCTGTTAGAAAAATGTGTACTCACCCACTCTATTTGATCTGCAAAAACATTTGGTGTATCCATTTCTACAGTTGAAGGTAAATTAATAATTACTTTTTCTTCATTACTAGCTCCCCAAGCATCTAATACTGCTTCACAGACTTCTAAAGCATACTCAACTTCTGTGCCTGTAAAACTTTCTGGAGAATACTCTAAATATATCTTACCATTAAAGTCTTTACTATATTCTTTAACTAATTTAGTTCCTTCTACTGCAATATCTTTAATTTCATTCTTACTCATATTAAACACTACATCTCTCTGAAGTACTGATGTAGAATTATATATATGAAGGATAGCTTCCTTAACACCTTCTAAAGCTTCAAAAGTCCTTTTAATTAAATGAGGTCTTGCTTGAGTTAAAACTTGTACCTTAACTCCATCTGGTATTAAATTATCATTAACTAACCTTCTTAAGAAATCAAATTCTATTTGTGATGCAGAAGGAAATCCTATTTCTATTTCTTTAAAGCCTAATTCTATTAAAAGATTAAACATCTTTATCTTTTCTTCAACAGTCATTGGATTAATCAAAGCTTGATTACCATCTCTTAAATCCACACTACACCAAATTGGTGCCTTTTCAATTTCTTTATTTGGCCAAGTTCTTTCATTTAACTTTATAGTTTGAAACTTCTTATATTTTTTGTAATTCATTTAAATATGCCCCCTTGCTTATTATATAATTTATATTAACTGGGAAATAAAAAACCGCATAAATCCCCCATTATTTGGAGCGACTTACGCGGTACCATCCAAGTTTTTAACTTAATTTATTTAACGGTATACTATACCGACAAGACCTACCTTCCCCATTCAGTCTTGTAGCTCCTGAGCGAGTTCAAAAGCGATTATATGTAGGCTCTCACCTTTTCCTACTCTCTTTAATATCTCATACTTTTTACTACTCTCATTCTAAGCTTTTATTTTATTCAGAAATTTATTAAATTAATTAGTAATATACTATATTTTTTATATATTGTCAAACTTTTCGTTAAATACTTAATATTATTACAATTCTACTCTTCCTCTAATTTCTCCATTATAAAATGCTTTTATATTATTTATAACTTCTTTAAATAATCTATCTCTAGCCTCTACACTTGCCCATGCTATATGAGGAGTTAATACTAATCTATCTTTGTTTTTAACCATAACTAAAGGATTATCAGATTTTATAGGCTCTACTTCGAATACATCTAGTGCAGCACCTGCTATTAATTCTTCATCTATGGCCTTAGCAAGGTCACTTTCAACAACTATAGGTCCTCTTCCCATATTAACTAATATTGCTGAATTCTTCATCTTTTTAATTACATCATAATTAATTAAACCTTCAGTTGCATTATTTAATGGTGAATGAATAGAAATTATATCTGAAATTCTAAGTAATTCATCAAATTCAACTCTTTTATAATCAGCATTTGAATTTTTACCTGAAGTAGAATAATAAATAACATTAACCCCAAAAGCTTCTGCTACCTTTGCTACCCTTCTTCCTATTGCTCCTAATCCAATTATTCCCCAGGTTTTACCTTCTAACTCATAAAAAGGCTTACTTACATCTGTGAATAATCCACTCTTTGCATATTCCCCCGATTTCACATATTCATCATAATAGAAAAGTTTATCATATAAAGATAAAACCGTTGCAAATGTATGCTGAGCTACTGTATTAGTTGAATAACCTGCAACATTAGTTACAGCAATATTATTATTTTTTGCATAAACTATGTCTATATTATTAAATCCTGTAGCAGTTTCACAGATTAGCTCTAAGTTTTTTGCTCCCTTTAAGTTATCTTCATTTAAAACAACCTTATTAGTTAAAACTATATGAGCATCTTTTATTCTTTCAGCAACTTCTTCAGGCTTAGTTATATCATAATAAACCACCTCTCCAAAGGCCTTCAATTCATCAAATTCTAACTCACCTAAAGTCTTCCCATCTAAAATAACTATATTTTTCATATTCTCCCCCTAATTACTAAAGTAAATTTAAAATATCTTCTGGTTCATCTATAAAATAATCTGGCTTAGATGATTTTAAAGTATCTAATCCAATAAATGTATAATTTACGCCACATGTTTTACACCCTGCAGATTTACCACAGTAAATATCATAAATACTATCACCTACCATTATAGCTTCACTAGGCTCTATACCTAAATCACTGCAAGCTTTTAAAGCTGGTTCAGGATTTGGTTTATGAAGTTCTGTAGATTCTGGTGTTATAATTACATCCATATAATCATGAATTCCTGCTATCTTCATTCCTCTTACTGCAAGTTCTTCTCTCTTAGAAGTTACGATTCCTGTCTTTATTCCTTTTTCTTTTAGTCCTTCTAAAAGTTCTTTTACCCCCTTAAATGCAAAACACATTTTATCGTGAATATCTTCATTATATTTTCTATAATAAGCAACTAAATCATTAATATCTTCTTCTCTTGCATGTTTTTTGAAAGGTTCTCCTAAAGGTTTCCCAAAAAAATCTAAAATTTCTTCTTTCTTAAGCTCTATTCCTAATTTATCTTTAAAAGTTTTATCAAAAGAATTATATATTAATTCATTTGTATCTAATAGTGTTCCATCTAAATCAAATAATACTGCTTTTATCATGTTTCCTCCTAATGTGAAGTTATTACTTATATCTAATAAACTTTATACTTATAATAACACATAAAATATGCTTGTACAAAATTTACTCCTTAAAAATATAAAAAAAGAAAATAGAAATTATATACTTTACCATAAGCAAATATACTTATCTAAAATATAATCTCTATCTCCTTCTATAATAATTGTTATGTTCATTTTAATTAAATAGACTTATCTAAAGCTTTTAACTATATGTCAAATAAACTTAGTTGTTGATTATTATATCCTTTTTTATAGCTATTTATTATATCCCTCATTTTATAGAGTATTCCTAGTCTGTTGCATTCATTAACAAATGTATTATTAAGCTTTCTAGAATTAGGACTACTACACATATAAGAATTGCCAAAGCTCTTAATATATTTTTCTTTTATTCCAGGAAAATTCTTATCTAACATATTAAAAAAGTAATCTCTTTGATTAGCCCTTAAAGTAACGCCAAAGGCAGGATAAATAAATTTAGCTCCATTTTCTTTTGCAAGTTTTACAATATTAATTATATTTTCTTCAGTATCATTTATAAAAGGCAATATAGGCATTAATAATATTCCTGTGTATATACCTTCATCAGATAATTTTTTTATAGCTTCAAACCTCTTAGATGTAACTACTACATTTGGTTCAATCATCTTGCATAACTTATCATCTGCTGTTGTAATTGTAATTTTACAAAGTACTGGCGAATGCTCTTTAATTCTTTTTAAAATATCAATATCTCTTACAATTAAATCACTTTTTGTTGCTATAGCTACTCCAAATCCGAAGTTATCAATACTTTCTAATGCATTACGAGTTAAAGCAAACTTCTTTTCAAAAGGATTATAAGGATCACTCATAGCTCCAGTTCCAATAACACCTTTTTTTCTTTTAGATTTTAATTCTCTTCTTATAATTTCTGAAGAGTTTTCTTTGGCTCTAACACTATCGAAGTTATCTATACCATAGCATTCACTTCTACTATCACAATATATACATCCATGACAGCATCCCTTGTATATATTCATATTATAATTAGTTCCAAACCAATTATTATTTTCTTTATATGCTGATATAATACTTTTTGCTGGTATAAGCTCCATACCTATCTCTCCTAAATAAGACCGTTTTCCTTAATAAATTTATTAAACTTACTTTCTCCTAACAGGATGCCTTATAACAGTTTTCATTCTTTCAATGTTACACCTTCTAGGATCTGATAAGTAAATTTCATGATGTCTTCTAACTTTTCCATCTTCATTAATTCCACTAATATCATTAACTAAGTTATTTTCTATAATATACTTATCAATTTTTCAACAGTTAACTTTTCATTATCAAAGGGACCAATATGCATACATTGAACACATAAGCCTTCATCAAACCCCTCAAACCTTGCCTTACTTATATCTATATGTGGTTTTTTCTTTTTAACTTCATTACAAGCTAGTTCAAAAACTTCCTTATCTTCTCCAATCAAATGAGGTTGCTTTTTCAATATCACTTGAGTACTACCTTGACTTAAAATTAAATTAATATATCTTTCTGCATTACATTTTTCAGTAATTTTATATAAATTTAATTTTTCCTAAAGCTTCAAAAACTTCCTCTGCTTCTGAAATCATAGCTTCTATAGCTTCTTCCACAGATGTAATTTTATTTATTATCCCTGATATTTGTCCTGTCATTACAGATCCATTTTCTATATCACCATCTATAGCTGCTTTTCTAAGTGCTCCAGTTCCTAATTCTTCAAATTCATCTCTACTAGCTCCTCTTTTTTCTAACTCTAAGAACTTTATTGTCATAGGGTTTTTTATTCCTCTTACCGGAGCTCCTAGTGTTCTACCTGTAACTACAGTATCTGCATCTCCACAGTTTAAAACTGCATTTTTAAAATTATCATGAACAGGACATTCATTTGTTGCTATAAATCTTGTTCCTATTTGAACACCTTGTGCTCCTAAAGCAAAGGCTGCTGCTATTCCTCTTCCATCTGCTATTCCACCAGCAGCCACCACTGGAATATTAACAGCATCAACAATTTGTGGAACAAGAGCTAAAGTAGTACTTTCTCCTACATGTCCACCTGCTTCAGTTCCTTCTGCTACTAATGCATCAGCACCTATTGCTTCCATTTTCTTTGCAATCTTTACATTTGGTATTACTGGTATAACAATTATTCCAGCTTCCTTCCACATATTCATATATGGTGCTGGTGAGCCTGCTCCAGTTGTAACTACCTTAACTTTTTCTTCAACTACAATTCTTGCTATTTCCTCTTTATTAGGATGCATAAGCATTACATTTACTCCAAAAGGCTTGTCTGTTAACTCTTTACACCTTCTAATTTCTTCTCTTATTCTATCTGGTGAGAAACCTCCACTTGCGATAATTCCTAGACCACCAGCATTTGATACTGCAGCTGCTAGATCTGCTGTAGCTATTTGAGCCATTGCACCTTGAATTATTGGATATTTAATTCCTAATACCTCTGTTAAATTCATTTATATTTCCTCCATTACATTAAAACTATCAACATAAAATTAATACTAAAATTTTATAATAATAATTCTTATGTAATAGTTATAATTTTTTATCTTCATTATAGCACATATTAATCTTTTATCTCAACTTATGAGTTATTACTTTTTAATTGTCATATATAAAATGTGGAGCTGTTAAAACAACCCCACACTAAAAATTTTGTTTTTTATAGTGACAATCACATACTTTTCCACTACTTGCAATTGTTGTATTTCTTGAAAAAATAGTATTAGTATGTTTCGCCATTTCGTAATCATATGCACATAACGCAGGAACTATATCAAATATTCCTAGCTTTTTGAATAAATAGCATATTCCACATTTGTCAAAGATAGCATCAAAACTGTCTATATTTTCTCCATAATAAAATTTATATCTCCATGTATATGGGTTTGTTGCCTTATTACTTTTTATAGACTGTTTCAATTGATTTTTTTGATATTTTTTTGTGAAATTCTTAGTATTTTTTAAAATAATCATCATTCTTTTATTATCATTCATTGACTTACTATAAAATTTTTCAACCACTTTAACATCAGCTTTTTGCGGTAATGAAAGATAAATTGCTGCAAGTTGAGCTGCACTAAGAATATTAACTAAAAGAACATCATTCTTTTCAAACCTTGGAATTTCCCTGATTATTTCTTGATATTTAAACTTTGCAGATTTAATTAATTTTTTAGAATCATCTATATGAAACATCCATAAATTATTACGAAAACTTTTTTCAAATACATTCCATATTAACATTGGCATAGGATAATAATTCATACAATCATTCCCTTTCAATAAATTACTATTTATTCCTTCATTTTAATTATATCATATTGCATATGAGTTTCTCTAAAAAAGAAAAAAATCAATCATAAGATTGATTTACTATTTATTTTCTTTAATTTTATACTTTTAATTCTAGCTTATTATACTATGGTGCAGATGGCGGGACTTGAACCCGCACGAGGATTCCCCCGTCACCCCCTCAAGATGATGCGTCTGCCATTCCGCCACATCTGCAAACAAATATATAATATATATTTTAATTTATTATATCATATTTTTCAATATATAATGATATAATCATTAAAGAAAATTATTAACTAGAAAAAGGAGAACATATTGATGAAATGCATATCAATTTCTGGTCCTGCTGGACATGGTAAAGACACACTTGCAAATAAACTAAAAAATCTTCTTGAGGCAAAAGGAAAAAAAGTATTTATACTTCATTATGCTGATTACTTAAAAATGGTTGCTACCCAAGTTTATAATTGGAATGGCATTAAAGATGAAGTTGGAAGAGATATACTTCAAAAATTAGGTGACAAAATGAGAGCGCAAGATGAATTCTTCGTAATCAATGAGCTTCTTAGAATACTTAACCTAGTTAAAGATGATTTTGATATTGCTATTATTCCAGATGCAAGATTTCCAAGAGAAATAGAATGTTTAAAAAATATAGGTAAAACAATATCTATACATATAACTAGAGTTGATTATAAGAATAATTTAACATCTGAACAAAATAATCATTCAACAGAAAGAGCTCTTGATAATTATTCTTATGATTATGACATCATTACATATACAGATAAAGAAATCTCTGAAATAGATTTAATTATAAAAGATATTTTACAAGATTAAATTAAATAATGAAGGAACTTATTTAAAGCTCCTTCATTATTTCATTTTCCACTAATTATGCATTATCTATTACACATTTTGAATCATTAATTTAGGGAACGCCGAAGGAGTTCCTTCCTTAATTCAACATTCTTAATTTTTCATTCTTCATTCCATACTAGTGTCCTATTAGACCACTTTCATTTAATTTTTCTACAAATCTTCTACTTGCTTTATTAATAGGTCCCTTTAAGAATAACCCTATTAATACAAATATTACTCCATAACTTAAAAGCATAATTATATCCCTAGTTAAGTTTGATTTAACAATTCCAGCAACAGCTTCTCTCATGGCTGAAATTGCATATGTAAAAGGTAATAATGGATTTACTTTCTTAAAGAAACTTGGCATTACTTCTACTGGGAATGTTCCACCAGCACCAGCTACTTGTATAACTAAAAGTATAACAGCTATTGCTTTTCCAACATTACCAAATATTGATACTAAGGTATACACTATCAATATAAATATTATACTGCTTAAAAGGCTTACACCTATAAATAGCCCTTTGTTTAATACATAACATTTCAATAAGAAAATATCTCCTAATGTCAAAATTAATGTTTGGCATATTCCTATAAATCCAAAGGTTAGAAACTTTCCAAAATACTTTTCATAAGGTTTAAAGGCAATTTCCTCCTTAAAACCATGAGGCTCTGTGGTTAATAAAGAAACTAGAATTAATGCTCCTACCCATAAAGCAAGGGTTGAATAAAATGGAGACATTGCTGATCCATAGTTAGGTATAGGAAATAATACTTCTTCCTTTATTTCAACAGGACTTCCTAAAAAACTGCTAACTGCTTCCCAATCATTTTTTAATAAAGATAATAACTTATCTATTGCCTCATCTTTATTTATTGAAGATAACTTTGAAGAAATATTGCTTAAGCTTGCTTTAATCTTAGGCATTTCATTATTTAATTTTTCTATATCCCCCTTACCAAGTTTTAATGCATTATCTAAATTATTTAATAAACTTTCTATATCTGGAATAGCTGATTTTGCTTCATTTACTAAGGTAATGGAATTATCAGATATATTAGTTAATTCATCTATAGCTTTATTTATAGCAGGTATATATAAAGAATCATAATTATTTAATATATTTGATACTATATTTTTATTAGCTTCTATTAGTGATTTAATTTCTTGAAGTTTACTTTTATCAACTGGACTTGCATTATTAACTGTATCACTTACTTTAGCAATTATATCTATAGCAGAATTTAATTTTGTGCTCACTGTATTTAATTCATTTATTATTTCTTTTAAGTTATTATTAAATTTAGACAATGGCTCTAAGGATTTTATTATTCCATTAACTCTACTATTAATATCACCAAGTTTAATACTAATATTATCAAGACCATTTAAAATCGAATTCTTATCTATATTTATATTAATTACAGTATTAATAAGGCCTTCTAAGTTACCAAGCTCTCTATTTATAACTTCTAAGTCTGACTTAATAACTGGTGCTACATCTCCTAATGCTCCCTTAGACTTTTCTAAGGCATTTTTAGTATCAACTAATAAGTTATCACTAGAATTTAATGTATCTTGTAGTAATGGTAAATTATCCTTAGCTTTAGTAATTAAATTTTCTGCACTAGAACTTCCATTATTTATTTCATTTATTATATTCTCTATTTCTGGAACTTTGTTGTTTAAGTCAATAACTCCATTTATTAGCTTTAATATTTTATCCTTAGATCCTTCAATACTTACTCCCATCTCATTAAATACCATAAAAATTAATCCGTCTACTGTTTCAATAATATTACTATCAACTTGTGATTTTATAGTAGTAATTCCTTTGTCAGTAATTTTAGGAGCAATTGCGTTACTTTTTTCATTTACTCTATATATTAAAGTAGGTCTTTTTATATTATTATTAATTATTGATAAGGTTTCACTTGTGAACTCTTCTGGTATTATTATTGTTGCATAATACTTTCCCTTATGAACTCCATTATTTCCTTCTTCTTCAGAAACAAATTCCCAGCCTAAGTTAGTATTCTCCTTAAGCTTAGCTATAAGTTCATCTCCTACATTAATAAATTTATCTTGAAGATTTCCTCCCTTATCATTATTAACTATTGCAACCTTTATTCCTCCTGTATTTCCATAAGGATCCCAACTTGCTCTAATGTTGAACCAAGCATATAATGAAGGCAATATCATAAGCCCTACAATAATAATTAAAGCAACCCAGTTTTTTATTATACTTTTTATATCTCTTGTAAATATTTTTAATATATTTTCCATATTTTCCTCCATATAAGGCTTATCTTTAGTTATATCTTTATTCTCTTCTTAAAGGATTAAAATTATTTATATTTTCTTCTATTTTCTTTAAGAACTTTTAAAGTCTTATATATATTATCAAGCTCTTCATCTGAAACATTATCTAAATCATCTATTTTAATTTTTATAAATTCAATAGTTTCATCTTTAAAATTTCTTTTTACTCCTTTTTTCATATCTCTATTAACGGTATAAGCAGCAATTGTGCTTGTGGTTACTCCTATAAAACCTATACCAAAAACCATTAGTATAACTGCAACTACTCTTCCCATCTTAGTAGTTAGCAATATATCTCCATAGCCTACTGTAGTGAAGGTAACAAAACTCCACCATATTGCATCTCCAAAAGACATTTCTTCTAACAAAGCTATTATTACAGCTCCAAGTACTATTATTATTGTTGTAATAATTAATAAATAATTAAATTTATTTACTTTTACAGCTTCTCTAATTTTATTTTTAAATTTTATAACAAATATAAATAAAATTATTAATTTTATTATTATAAACTCTGTATTAATATCAATTAATCTTCCTAAATTTAAATTAAAGATAAGTTCTCTAATTAAGATAATAGGAAAAATAGATAATATATCTATGAAATTGCTAAAAATAAACCTTAACTTCTTTTTAGAAGTAAATAATCTTATTAAATAGTCTATAAAAAAAATAATAGTAATAATTAAGTTAATATAATAAAAGCTTTCTACTACTATAATAGGAAGTCTATACATTAAGTCTAAAATTATCATCATTATTCCCATTAAAGCTAATAATCCAATAAATAATTCATATAGAGTTTTATTTTTCATTAAAAAGCTCCTTACTAAGTTATCTACTTATATTTTATAAAGTAACTTTATAAAAAATGCTAAATTATACTCTTCTATGAGATATTTTCCAACCAAAAAAGAAACTCCTTTAAGAGTTTCTAAATTAAATATAATATTATCATTAAGCTTGTCTATTTTATTATTGAAAATTTATATATTGTTTCTTTAATGTATTCTTCACCCTTTTTCAATAATGAATAATTAGCAAAAATATTATTTTCTCCTATTGGTGGGCTTTGAGTTTCTATTGCTAAAGCATCCCTTCTATTTGCTTTTTTATTACATTCTAAAATTTCATCATCAGGATAATTTAGCGAATAAAGTACTACGCTATTTTGATCAGTATAAACATCCATTTGTCTGCCTGACTCCTTATGATAAAGTCTTATTTTAATATCATTTCCTCCATTTAATAACCAACAATGATCATATCCATTTCCAATCTTTAATTGATAATCCTCTTCCTCAATATCTCTTCCTATAGTCTTAGGACTATTAAAATCAAATGGAGTTTTATCTATTTTTATTGTTTTTCCTGTTGGAACCTCTTTTTCATTAAGCTCTACTAAAAAATCACTGTCAATATATAAATAGTGATTTAAAATATTTGCTTTGCAATTTCCACTTAAATTAAAATAACTATGATTTGTTAAATTAACTAATGTATCTTCATCAGATATAGCATAATAAGAAATCTTAAACTCATTTTCTTCATTTATGGTATATCTTACTTTAACTTCTAGATTTCCTGGATACCCTTCTTCACCACATGGACTTAAGTAGGAAAATTCAATATAAGCTTCCTCTTCATTAGCATTAGTTATAACATTTAAAAATTTTTTACTAAATCCATTTTCTCCTCCATGTCCTTGATTATAACCATAATTTTTATTAAGATTTAAGACTTTATCCTTTACCATGACTTTTCCATTTGCAATTCTTCCTGATGTCCTTCCTATAAAAGCTCCATAATAGCTTGGGTTTTCTTTATAGCAATTAATATCTTTGTATTTCATAACAACATTTTCTATAACTCCATTTTTATCAGGAACTAATATATCAGTTATTATTGCACCATAATTTAGAGCATTTATGCCAAAACCTTTGCTATTCCTTAAACTATAGCTGTCAACATCTTTACCATTATATTTTCCTACACAAACTCTTAAAATCTCCATATTTTCACTCCCCAAATTATTAATCTATTAATAATATATAAAACGTTAACATTATATTCATAATATATACTTTTAATTTAAAATAGTCAATTTATTGCTATATTTTGTTAAAGTTTAAATAATTATTTATATAATATACAAAATGGAGCTGTGAAAACAACTCCATTTATTTATGTTTCTAAAATAAAATTATATATCCTTAGTTGATACTAACTTAGCATTTACTATAGTTCTCTCGTCTCCTGTAGCATTTGTACAAGTTGATAATGTAATAATATTTCTATTACCATCATCAACATAATCTAAGTTATAGTATGATTTCTTTCTTACAGTATTTATATATTCATTAAACTCTTCATCAGTATTAAAATTTGTTTTATAAGGATCGAAGGAACCATCATTTACATAAACCGAAAAAATTTCATATTCTAAAATTTTATTTTCTAAATATAGATATATTTTATTATTTTTATTTAAATATTCAGAAGTTAGCAATTTTGATAGTGTTCCAAACATGCTTTTATCCTTCATATTATGTCCATGTATTATTATGTTATCATCCTCTTCAGATACATTTCTAGAATCTACGAATAAGCATCCTCCCTTATTATCCTCTCCTTTAAAGTTCTTATATAAATAATCCTCATTATTTTTAGACTTAACTACTGGATAGTTTACATTAGTTTCAGGGATACTTATCCAAAATAAATAGTCTTCATTTATTTCCTTTAAAGCTAAATATTCTTCATTTTTTATTTGAATTTCTTTATCTTCTTTTACAACTATTTCACCTATATCATTATATACATCTTTATTTTGCTTATATTCATAAAATATTTTATAAAGATTATAAACTGAAAAAATAAATATACTTAAAAAAATTAAAATAAGTATCTTCCTTAAATATTTCATCATCATTAGCACCTCCAAAATTTTCATATCTATTTGTAATAGAAAACATACTAAACTAAAATTAGTAATAGTGTGTTTTTATTCTTGAACTTATTAACTATGAAGAAAATTTAATAACCCACTTTACTTACTTAAAGTTTTTTTTATTTTTCTTAAAGAAATTATTAAACCTAAAGAAAGAGAAATAGATAAAAGGCTAATATATAAAAACATCTTATTATTATCCCCTGTTTTTATTTCACTTATACTTGAAACTTCTTCTTTGATAGTATTAGTATTAGTATTAGTATTTGTATTTGTAAAGTTATATCCATCACTTTCAGATTTAAATCCTTCAATTTTATCTTCTGTTAATGAATATATATATTCATGACCATCAGAAGCATACTTTACCATAGAAGCTAAATCTATCTTATAAGTTGTTGTTCCACTTGGTACAATAATACTATGAATTTCCTTACCATCCCTAAGTACTCTTAAAGTAATATCAGGAACTTTATTAATGTCCTTTACATTAACCCAGGTCTTTTTACCACTTATAACAACTTTTTCTCCACCATCATAAGTGTTTATAATAGTATAATTATTTGATTCATTAGCTTCCCCACTAGAGGTATATCCATTAATACTATCTTCTTTTATTGTATATACATATTCTTTTCCATCAGTAGAGTATTTAGGAAGGTTTTTAAATACATATTTATCTTTTCCATCTTCTTTTATTCCATTATCTATTATACCATATTCATCCACCATTTCTACCCCGTTTTGATAAAGATGTAATTTAATTGATGGTACTTCTGAACCCTTAGGAATATTTCTCCATACCTTATTGAATATTATATCTGCCACTGCATTTATATCAAAGGTATTTTCTATAATAAATCCATCATTTCCAGATGTTATTACTTTAGAATAACCTACAACATTATCTCCTAAAACTTCTTCAACAGTATATACATACTCTTCTCCAGTTGGAGCATACTTAGCTAAGCCTTCAAAAATATGAGAATATTCATTCTCCTTATCTAAAACTATGCTGTCAACTTCTGTTCCGCTTTGTTTTAATATAATTTTAACTTCTGGAACCTTATCAGTATTAGGATCTACATTTCTCCAGTTCTTAGTAACCTTAACTGACCTCTCTCCTGGATTATAGGTATTTGTAATATTGTACTCTAAATCATATAAAGTTTCATATCCATTAACAGCATCTTCAAGTACTCTATATTTATATTTATTTCCTTGCTCTGAATATTTAGGTAGATTATTAAAGCTATATTCAGTATTTCCAACTGTTAATTCTAATACCTTTCCTTCTACTGGAATCCAAATTATTCCATCTGTTGAGCTTTCTAAGAAAACTCTAATAGCTGGAACCTTTCTTAAATCTTCTTCACTAACACTTCTCCAAGTCTTTTTACCACTAATATCTATACTTTCAGGTGTAAATGTATTTGTAATTGTATAATTATTAGCATCATTTCCTTCACCGCTTAATGTATATCCCATAACAGCATCTTCTATTACTGTATATACATATTCTTTTCCTTCAGTAGCATACTTAGGAAGATCTTTAAATACATAGGATTCTATTCTATCTGCCTTTGTTCCACCCTTTAAGGTAACAGCTTTCTCTGTAAGCTCTACACCATTTTGATAAAGATGTAATTTTATTTCTGGCACCTTTGAATTATCAGTAACATTTTCCCATACCTTATTAAATGGTATATCTATAGTAGCATCTCTATCAAAGATGTTTTCCACTATAAATCCCTCTTCTCCAGATATGATTTCTTTTGTATAACCTACAACCCCTTCTGACAGAATTTCTTCAACATCATACTTATATTTTACACCCGTTGGAGCATACTTATCTAGACTTTCAAATATATGAGTGTATTCATTTTCTTTGTTTAAAACTATTCTATCGACTTCAGTTCCATCTTGTTTTAGTATAATATTAACTTCTGGAACCTTATCATTATTAGGATCTACATTTGTCCACTTCTTAGTAACTCTAATTGCAATCTCACCTGGATTATAGGTATTTGTAATATTATATTCATCATCATATGAAATTTCATAACCATTAACCTCTGACTCAACAACACGGTATTTATATTCCTTGCTATTTGATGAATACTTCGGTAAATTATTAAATTCATACTTAGTATTACCAGCTGTTAATTCCATTGATTTACCTTGTACAGCTGTCCAAGCTTCTCCATCTAGTGAACTTTCTAATGAAATTGTAATTGTTGGAACAATACTTAAATTTTCTACACCACTCCAAGTTTTTTCACCAGTTACATTAACTGTTCCAGGAATAAACTTATTTGTAATTGTATATTCATTTAAAGCATTTCCTTCTCCACTAGATTCATATCCACTAATAATATCTTCTTTTATTGTATATACATATTCTTTACCATCTGTAGAATACTTAGGAAGTCCCTTATATTCATACTTTTCTTCTCTAACTTCTTTTAGTCCACCCTTTAAGGTAACAACTTTATCTGTTAGCTCTACACCATTTTGATAAAGATGTAACTTTATTTCTGGTACTTCTGAAGCTTCAGAAACATTTTCCCATACTTTATTAAAAGTTATATCTATAGCAGCATCTTTCTTAAAGATATTTTCTACTATAATGCTCTCATTACCAGATATGATTTCCTTTGTATATCCTTCAACACCATCTGCAAGGATTTCTTCAACCTCATAATTATATTCTACTCCAGTTGGAGCATACTTATCTAAATTTTCAAAGGTATAAGAATATCCATTTTCCTTATCTAAGACTATATTATTAACTTCAGTTCCATTTTGTTTTAATATGATTTTAACTTCTGGAACCTTATTAGTATTAGGATCTACATTTGTCCACTTCTTAGTAACTTTAACTGCAGTTTCTCCTGGAGTATAGGTATTTAAAATATTGTAACTTCCATTATTAGAAGAAGTATATCCAACTAAAGGAGTTTCAACTACACGATATTTATATTCTCTACTATCAGAAGCATACTTTGGTAAGTTTTCAAACTCATATTTAGTATTACCAGCTGTTAATTCTATTACCTTACCTTCAACTGCTGTCCAATTTTCACCATTATCAAGTGAACTTTCTAATTTAATTGTAATTGTTGGTACAATACTTAAATATTTATCTTCTACACCCTTCCAAGTTTTTTCACCCATAACAGTTATAGTTTCATTAGTAAATGTATTTGTAATTGTGTACTCATTAGATAAATTTCCTTCACCACTAGATGTATATCCACTAATAGTATCTTCAACTACTGTATAGCTATATTCCTTACCATCTGTAGAATACCTAGGAAGATCATTAAATTCATAAGCTTCTTGTTCATTTTGCTTTTCTCCACCAACTAATGTAATAGATTGAATTTCTACTCCATTTTGATAAAGACGTAATGTAACTGATGGTACATTTGATCCCTTTGGAACACCTACCCAGTTCTTAACTCCAGAAACTTTAATCTTTGTAATGTCAAAAGTATTAGTTATAGTTATACTACCATCTTCATTATCTACGTATTCGGTATGATAGCCCACAGTTCCTTCATTCATATTCTCTTTAACAGTATATTCATATTTAACACCAGTTTTTGCATACTCAGGCAAATCAGTAAATGTATATCTATAGCCATTTGCTTTGCTTAAAACTTCTGTTCTAAATACTTTATCATTTTGATATAATACTGCTGTAACTTCTGGTAATATGTCATTTTCTACATTTACATTATTCCATACCTTATTTACAGTAAACTCAGTTTCTCCTGGAGTATAGGTGTTAATTATATCAAAATTCTCATTATATTTTGGTTCATAGCCATCTACTTTTGACTCTCTTACACGATATTTATATTCCTTAGAATTAGTATCTGTCTTAGGAAGATTTTCAAAATTATATTCAGTTTCACCACTTTTTAAAGTAATACTTTGAACATCTTCTATTTTACTTTCATCATCCCAGTTATCTGCTGTTGTTCTTTGTAATGTAATTAATATATCTGGAACTTCTTCTTCAATACCATTTCCTGATTCATCAACCCAAGTTTTAACACCATCAATTTCCATGGTTTCTGGATTATATGAATTTGTAATTATAAACTTATCTCCGTTTTTATCTTCTTCAATGGCTGTCTCATATCCTGATATCTTATCTTCCTTTACTGAATAAGTTATTACTCCATTTTCATCAATATAAGGAAGATTAATAAAGGTTCCTTTCCAATCATTAGATTTATTTAAAACTAATGACTTATCAGTTTCAACACTATTTTTATAAAGCCTTACAGTTACACCCTCTGGTAAATCTGGTTTACCTTCTGGTAATCCACTCCATTTCTTTTCAACATTAATATTTCTAGATGCTGGATAATTAATTATTGTATCACCTAAAGTAGCATCTTTAGTAGTGTTTCCATAGGATACTACTACATTCCAAGGACCTGCCCCTATATATCCACTTGGTGATGTTTCAGTTAAAGTATATATACCTGCTGGAATATTACTTAATATTATTTTCCCATTTTCATCAGAGGCTATATTTCTAGTTACAGGTTTATTGGAGCCTGTTGCAATTCCATCAAGAGTAAATAAAACTTCTGACATTGGTTGCTTTTTCTCATTAACCTTAGTGAATTCAAGATTTCCAAATAATCCTCTTACTTTTGGGATTTTAAAATTAGCATGCTTTAATTCTAAACTTTCATCTTCACCTTGTTTTGAGAATAAATAATAGTCTAATATTGTTTCCCCATTGGTAGCTACAGATTTATAATAATTAACACCTTTACTTATATCTGTTGTGTCTAAAGCAACTTTATATTTTAATGTATAAGTGTATTTCTTATTTCCTGCATCTGTAGTACTTTCAACTGGAGAGCTATTTTTCAAATCCCATGTTAAGGTATTATTAGTAGAATCATAGGATTTTGCATTTTCGCTATCAAATCCAGTAATGCCCTTATAAATAATATTTTCTCCCATTGGATCAGTAACCTTCCAAGCCTGTGCACTTAAAGCAATTAATTTATTAATCTTTTCAAATTGCTCAGTTAATTCAGATGCATTATTAGCTAAAAAATTACGTGTTGCAAAAGTTGACATCCAGGTACTTGGATTTAAGCGTATATATTGATTATTACCATAATAAAACTTTGCAGATGTAGTTGAAAATGCAATAGTATATAAATTTGTGCCACTATCTTTAATAGTTTTTGAAATATTAATATCATTAGCAGCTAATCCATTTACAACACCACCTACTGGTCTCCAGTCACTTCTATATGACTCATCTCCTCCACCTCTTGTTCCTATTAACGTTTCAATACTACTTTTATTAGCTCCGCTACCCATATGAAATGTAGGAGACCCATCTGTTAATAAAATAATATTAATATTACGTATTAATTCTCCATTATTACCCACAAGGATGCTTTTACTTTTTCCATCATTCACAATATTGTTTGCCATTATTAATGCACCTTCAATATTTGTTCCTCCATTAGGGTTACTAATTTTATCTATTTTACTTATTGCGTTATTTAAATCATTTAAGGTATTAGCAACGTTAATCCAATTATTTTCTCCATCACTATAAGTCTCATTTTTAACATTACTTGCAAAGGATACTATAGATACTAATCTTTTCGCACTACTACCAACTTCTACCTCAGCAAACTTTGTTAAAAAACTTTTTGCTGCATCTTTCATAGCTTTAAAACGTGTGGTATTTCCTGACTTTTCACTCATACTCCCTGAGTTATCAAGAACTAATACTGTTGCTGCATCTGGATTTATACTAATGTTTTTTATATCCTCTTCTGTAGTTACTTGTAGTGTTATTTCAAACTCATTTTCAACCTCTGTTTCATTAATTATTTTTGAAGTACTTACTTTATCTGTTGCTACTTCATTTTTCTCTCCTTGGTAAATTATTTGTGTATTACTATTATTAGTCGGTGTAGTTTCAGCTTTTACCTCTGATCCATTCCTAGAAAAAGTAATACAACTAGCAAGTAAAGTGACTGCCAGAATACTGCTTAAAAATCTTCTTACCATTTATCCCTTCCTTTATTATTGATTAATATAGATTATTCTATTAATAGCAAAATTTATTTAGAACAATTTAAAATTATTTTCTTTGTGACATTTTAACTATCTTTACACTATTAAAGTTCCTAAATTCTACAATCAAGTTATAAAATTAACACAATAGAAATTTTTGGGTTAAATGATAAAAATCATATTAAGTAATTAAAATACTATAAGCTATTTTATAGATAACAAAAAAAGCCATTAATAATTTCATTATTAACAGCTTTTTTATGCTACACTATACTTCTTTTATTGATATTAGTTTGGCATTTACAATTGTTCTTTCTTCACCTGTAGCATTTGTACATGTAGATAAAGTTAGGATTTCCCTTGTACCATTATCTACATAATCTAAATTATAAAAGGATTTTCTTCTTACATTATTTATATATTCATTAAATTCTTCATCAGCATTGAAATTAGTTTTATAAGGATTAATTTCTTCATTATTTGTATAAACTGAGAAGATTTCGTATTCTAATATTTTATTTTCTAAATATATATATATTTTTTTATTCTCATTTAAGTAATCAGCCTTTAATAAATTAGAGAGTGTACCAAACATACTCTTATCCTTCATATTGTGTCCATGTATTACAACATTGTCATCCTCTACTGACTGATTTCTAGAGTCCATAAAAATGCAGCCTCCATTATTTGCTTCTCCATTAAAGTTCTTATATAGATATTCTTCGTTATTCTTTGCCTTAACTACTGGATAGTCTATATTAGTTCCAGGTATATATATCCAAAGTAAGAAATCTTCATTTCTTGCTTTTAAATCAGTATATTCCTTACTTCCAAGAATAATATTATTACTATTTTCTACACTAACATCTTTATTAGATTTTTCATCTTCTTTTAAAACTATTTTTCTAACATCTTTATATACATCTTTATTTTTCTTATATTCATGAAAAATTATATAGAGATTATATATTGAAAAAGATAATATACAAAATAAAACTAATATAAATATTCTTCTAACAAATTTCCTCATTATTAGTACCTCCAGTAAAGCTATATTTAATTATTATAAAGAGACACACTGTTCCTTTATCAGTAGCAGTGTGTCCTATTATACTACTTATTTATTGTAAGAAGAATATAACTAATCATTTTATTTTTCTAGCATTTTTTCTTTTTCTTGCAGTAATCATTGAAATTAATGAAAGAGAAAGAATAGCTAAACCAGCATATAAAATTATCATATTGTTATCTCCAGTATTAATATCACTTATACCACCAACAGCTTCTTTAACAGTATTAGTATTGGTAAAGTTATATCCATCTCTTACAGATTCAAATCCATCAATCTTATCCTCTGTTAATTCATATTTATATTCATGTCCATCTTCAGCGTATTTTACCATTTCCTTTGCTGATATTTCATAAGTTGTAGTTCCACTTGGAACAACTATATTATGAATTTCCTTACCATCTCTTAGTACTCTTATTGTTATATCTGGCACTTTATCACCATTTTTCACATTAACCCAAGTTTTCTTACCACTAATGATTACTTTTTCGCCACCATCATAAGTATTTGTGATTGTATATTCATTAAATGCATTAGCTTCACCACTAGATGTATATCCATTAGTAGCATCTTCTTTTATTGTATATACATATACTTTACCATCTGTAGAGTATTTAGGAAGATCTTTAAATGTATAAGTTTCTTTTCCATCTTCTTTTACTCCTGAATCTAATATAACAGCTTTATCTGTAACTTCTACTCCATTTTGATAAAGATGTAATGTAACTTCTGGAACTTCTGAATCTTCAGGAATATTTGCCCAAACCTTAGTAAATGTTATATCTGTTACTGCATTTATATCGAAAGTATTTTCAATTATAAAACCATTTTCTCCTGATTTTATTTCTTTACTATAGCCTTCAACTTCATCTGCTAATACTTCTTCTATAGTATAGACATATTCTTTTCCTGTTGGAGCATACTTATCTAGGTTTTCAAATTTATAAGAATATCCATTTTCTTTGTCTAAAACAATATTATTAACTTCTTTTCCATCTTGTTTTAATATAATTTTAACTTCTGGAAGAATATCCTTACTTGGATCCACATTTGTCCACTTCTTAGTAACTGTAATTACTATTTTTCCTGGATCATAGGTATTTGTAATATTGTATTCTTCATCATATGAGGTTACATAACCATTAACAGCAGCTTCAACTACACGATATTGATATTCTCTACTATCTGTTGAATACTTAGGTAAATCTTCAAATACATATTTAGTAGTTTTTGCTTCTAATTCTAATGTTCTTCCTGGAACTGGTATCCAAGCTTCTCCATCTAATGAAGATTCTAATGTAAGAGTAATAGTTGGTACTATGTCTTCATTAGGTACATCTTTCCAAATCTTTCTTCCAGAAACATCGATTCTACCTTCATCAAATGCATTAGTAATAGTTGCATTATTATTAGCATCTACAGTTGCTTCACCACTTGAAATATAGCCATCAGGAACTTCTTCAACTACTTTATAAGTATACTCTTTACCAGCTGTTGAGTACTTAGGAAGATCTTCAAATACATAAGAATCTTTTCCATCAGCTTTTACTCCAGCAGTTAATGTTGCAGTTTTAAATTCTTTATCATCTTGATAAAGATATAATTTAATTTCTGGTACTTCTGAATCTGCATTAATACCTTCCCAAACCTTAGTAAAGTTTACATCTATTGTTGTCTTATCAAAGATATTTTCAACTATATAACTCTTTTCTACTTGAGCTTCATTATCAACCACATTTTTTGATTCTGTAGCATTTCCTTCTAATGATATTTTCACTTCATATCCAACAAGGTTGTCAGGTAAAACTTCTTCAATAGTATAATCATATAATTCTCCAGTTGGTGCATACTTAGGTAAGTTTGCGAATATATAAGCATATCCATTGCTATTAGTTAATTCTATACTATCAAATTCTTTTCCATCTCTCATTAAGTTAATAATAACTACTGGAACTTCACTTGTAGTTGGATCTACATCTGTCCACTTCTTAGTAACCTTAACTGCTGTTTCTCCTGGGTCATAAGTGTTAGTAATATTATTATTTAAATCAACTAAACTCTTATATCCATCAACATCATCTTCAACTACACGATATTTATATTTATTACCTTCTACTGAATACTCTGGTAAATCTTTAAATTCAAAAGCTAACTCTCCAGCTTTTAATTCTACTACTTTATCATTAACATTTGACCAAAGAATTCCATCTGTTGAGCTTTGAAGTCTAATTGTAATAGTTGGAACTGAACTTAAATCTGACTCGCTTACCATATTCCAAGTCTTTGTTCCTGAAATACTTACTTTACCTGGAGTGAATCTATTAGTAATAGTTGCATTATTATTAGCATCTACAGTTGCTTCACCAGTTGATTTATATCCCATTATTGTATTTTCTTTTATTGTATAAACATATTCTTTACCTTCTGTAGAGTACTTAGGTAAACCCTTAAATACATAAGTTAATTGTCTATTATCTTTATTTCCGCCTTTTAACATTACAGGTTCTTCTGTATATTTATTACCATTTTGATAAACATCTAAGTAAATATTAGGTACTACTGAATCATCAGATACATTTTCCCAAATCTTAGTAAATGTTACATCTATTGTTGCATTATTAAAGATATTTTCAATTACATAACCATCATCTTCAGGGTTTATTTCTTTATTATAGCCTACAGTACCTTCAGGTAAAACTTCTTCAACTGTATAAACATATTCTTCACCAGTTTCTGCATACTTAGGTAAATTTTCAAATTTATGAATGTAATCATTATCTTTATCTAAAGTTACTTCTTTATAATCTAATCCATCTTGTTTTAATAGAATCTTAACTTCTGGAAGAATATCTGTTTTTGGATCTACATTTGTCCATATCTTAGTAACCTTAATAGATTTTTCTCCAGGTTTATATGTGTTAGTTATAACATTATTTTTACCATAAGATGTTTCATATCCATTAACAGTTTTTTCAACTACTTTATATTGATATTCTTTACTGTCTGGAGAATATTTTGGTAAGCCTTCAAATACATAGTCTGTAGTTCCTGCTGCTAATTCTAATGTTTTTCCTGGAACTGCTGTCCAATGTTCTCCATCTAATGAAGATTGTAATTCAAGAGTAATAGTTGGTACTATTCTTTCATTAGATACATTCTTCCAAATCTTTATTCCTGAAACATCTACGCTACCTGGATCAAATGTATTAGTAATAGTTGCATTATTATCAGCATCTACAGTTGATTCACCATTTGATATATATCCATCAGGAATTTCTTCAACTACTTTATAAGTATATTTATTACCATCTGTTGAATACTTAGGAAGTTCCTTAAATACATAAGTTAATTCTCTATTTTCACTATTTCCACCCTTTAAGGTTACAGGTTCATCTGTATACTTATTTCCATTTTGATAAAGATATAATTTTATGTCTGGCACTACTGAATCTTCATTAATACCTTCCCAGACCTTAGTAAAGTTTATATCTATTGTTGTATTATCAAATATATTCTCAACTATATATCCATCATTTTCTGGTGTTATATTTTGAGTATAACCTTCAACTCCGTCACCTAGAACCTCTTCAACAGTATAAACATATTCTTTACCTGTTTCTGCATATCTAGCTAACTTAGTGAATGTATGAGTATAATTATTGCTTGAATCTAAAACTACACTTTGAATTGCTACATTATCTTGTTTTAAAATAATACTAACTGTTGGAACTGTATCTACGGCTGGATCTACATTGGTCCACTTTTTAGTAACTTTAACAGCCGTTTCTCCTGGTGTATAAACATTTAAAAGATTGTAGCTTCCATTACTATAAGTAGTATATCCATCTATATGTTCCTCAACTACACGATATTTATACTCTCTACTATCAGATGCATACTTAGGTAAATTGGTAAATTCATAATGAGGCTTATCTGCTGCTGTTAATTGTTTTACTTGTCCTTCAACTCTTACCCAATTAGTTCCATCTAATGAACTTTCTAGGTAAAGTGTAATTGTTGGAACTTTAGTTGTATCAGTTACATTACTCCAAGTTTTATCTCCAATAACATTTATAGTTTCTGGAGTAAATGTATTAGTAATCACATACCCATTACTTGAGTTTCCTTCACCACTTGATTCATAACCTGGTATAGTTTCTTCAACTACTGTGTAATTATATAACTTACCATCTGTTGAATACTTAGGAAGATCTGTAAAAGAATAAGTTTTATTTTCTTTTACTCCTGCCTCTAAAGTAATAACTTTACCTTCTACTTCTTTACCATTTTGTAAAAGTTTAAGTGTAACTTCAGGTACTTGAGCTCCATCTGGAACACCTTCCCATTGTTTTTGTCCTGTAACATTTATCTTTGTTGTATCAAACGTATTTGTTAAAGTAACAACTCCATTTATATTACCTGAATTGCTAGATGAATATCCAACTGTTCCTTCTTTTAATACTTCTTGAACAGTATATTCATATTCAACACCAGTCTTTGCATACTTAGGTAATTCTTCAAATTTATATGAATAACCAGTTGCTTTAGTTAAAACTTTATTAGCATATAAAGTACCATTTTGATAAAGATTAATTGTAACTTCAGGTACATTATCTGTATTTAAATCAATATTTACCCAAGATTTATTAACAGTTACTTCTGTTTTTCCTGGAGTATACTTATTAACAATATCAAAATCCTCATTATATATTGGAGTATAACCATTTACTGGAGCTTCTTTTACACGATATTTATATTCTTCACCAGTAGTTGCTGTCTTTGGAAGATTTTCAAAAGTATAATCAGTTTTTCTATTAGTTAATGTTACACTTTGTACATCTTCTATCTTAGTTTCATCATTCCAGTTATCTGCTAGAGTTCTTTGTAAAGTAATAGTTATATCTGGAACGCTTCCTGTTATACTACTTTCACCATCTTCATCAACCCAAGATTTCACTCCACTTATATCCATAGTTTCTGGACTATACGTATTTGTAATAGTAAAGTTTTCTCCTGAATTTTCTCCTATAATTCCTACTTGATATCCTGGTATATTAATTTCTTCTAAGGTATAAACTATCATACCTTCATTATTTACATATGGTACTTTTTCAAAGGTTCCACTCCAAGAATTACTACTATTTAATATTAGAGTCTTTCCTGTATCTATACCATTTGCTAAAAGTTTAACTGTTACACTTTCAGGATAATCACTACTACCTTCTGGTAAACCAGCCCATTTCTTTTCAACTGAAATATCTCTAGTTTGTGGATAGTTAATAATTGTATCTCCTAATGTTACATCTTTGGTAGTATTCCCATAAGATACAACTACATCCCATGGTCCTGCTGCAATATATCCATTTGGTGTAGTTTCTGTTAATTTATAAACCCCTGCTGGAATATTACTAAAAGATACATGTCCATTATCATCAGATGTTGCAGATATTGTAACTTCTTTATTAGAACCAGTTGATGTTCCAGTAAGAGTAAATGTAACACCTTTCATTGGTTGTTCATCTTCATTAACCTTAGTAAAATTTAAATTTCCAAATAATCCTTGCACTCTTGGAACATTGAAACTAGCATGCTTTAATTCTACAGTTTGATCATCACCTTGCTTAGAGAATAAATAATAGTCTAATATTGTAGTTCCATTTGTGCTAACATCATCATAACTAGCTTTACTATTAGTTGTATCTAAAACAACTTTATATTTCAATGTATATGTGTATTTTTTATTTCCTTGTTCTGTAGTACTTTCTACTGGACTACTATTTTTTAAATCCCACATTAAAGTATTAGTTTCAGTATTAAAGGTACTTACATTATCAGAATTTGCATCAATAACATTCTTAAAAATGATATTGTCTCCCATAGGATCAGTAACCTTCCAAGCTTGAGCACTTAAAGCAATTAACTTATTAATTTTTTCAAATTGCTTAGCTAATTCATCTGCATTATTAGCTGAAAAATTACGAGTTGCAAAACCTGACATCCAAGTACTTGGATTCAGTTTCACACTAGTTCCATCATCTCCCCACCAACCGTCAGTTGGATCTGTAGTATAGAAAGATACTTCAGTTGTTGAAAAAGCAATTGTATATAAGTTTATACCTGCATCCTTAATGTTTTTCGAAATATTAGTTGTATTTGCTGATATATTATTAACTGTACCACCTACAGGCTTCCAGTCTGTTGTATAAGCTACATTTCCTCCACCTTTACTTCCATTTATTGATTTAATACTCGTTGAATTAGAATTACTTGCATGGAATGTAGGACATCCATCTGTCAATAAAATAATATTAATATTACCAATTCCATCCAATGCTTTTGTACTTTTACCATTTGCAACAATATTATTAGCTAATATTAATGCGCCTTCAATATTTGTACCTCCATTTGGTTTTGTAAGATTAGTTATTTTACTTCTAGCGTTACTTAATTCTTCTGTAACATTAATCCAAGTATTTGCTCCATTGCTATAGGTTTCATTTTTTGCATCATCTGCAAACGAAACAATTGAAACTAATCTCTTAATACCTTTTTCCACATTAGCATACTGTTCTAAAAAAGCATTTGCAGCATCCTGCATTTCTTTAAAACGAGAAGTTGAGTCTCCATCTTTTTCATCCATACTTCCTGATCTATCAAGAACCAATACTGTTGCTGCATCTGGTTCAATAGCTATATTCTTTAGATCTTCTGCTGTTGTTACTTCTAGAGTTATTTCAAACTCATTTTCAACATCTGTACCAGAAATTGTTTTCAAAGTAGTTACATTATCTTTCTCTACTTCATTCAACTTCCCATTAAAGAGTATTTGCATATTACTACTATTAGTTGTTGTACTATCGGCTTTTACCGTTGCTTCACTATTGGAAAAAGTAATACAACTAGCTAATATAGTAACACTCAAAATGCTACTAATTAATTTTTTAATCATAATTCCTCATCCCCTTAGTAGATTTATTAAATTAGTCTTCTAACTTAATTATTATGAAAATTAAAAAACTATTTTTGTATTATACTTTATTTATACTCTATTACTACTTAACTTTTATCTTTAGGGAATAAAATTAACACATAGGGAACGAAATGCTTTAATAAAAGTAGCACAAGAAAAGAACAAAAAATAAAAGGCAATTGCCTTCTTTGACAACTGCCTTTATAAATTATTTTTATTTATCAATACCATTGCTTAAAATGAAACTAGAATGAAAAACATTATTATGAGCTTCAAATGTACAATAGCCATTGTATTTTTTGCAAATTGATTCCATAGAACTAATACCTATACCACATTCTTCATTATTCTTCTTTGAAATTATTTTCCCATTTTTTCTTAAAATAATTCCATCAAAACTATTATCAACTATTAAAACAAACTGATAATCATCATTTTCTGAATAAAGAGATATAAATTTATCTCCTTCTACATTTTTACTTGCAGTTATTGCATTTTCTAAGCTATTTCCTAATAGTGTACATAAATCAACATCTTGAATTCTCAAATTATTAAATGAACAGTTAACTTCGAATCGTACACCATATTCATTTGCAATTTCCATATAATGATAAACTATTCCATCTATAGCCGAACTACCAGTATACGGTATAGATGAATTTATTTTATAAGTACTTTTATATTCTTCTAAGTACTTTTTCAATTCATCAAACTCTTCATTTTCAACAAACCAAGTAATTGCAGAAATATGATACTTTAAATCATGTCTTGCTTTTCTTGCTTTTTCTACATTATCAGATAATGCCTTATAGTAATTTTTCTGTAAATGAAGCTGTTCTAAAATTTTTTCCATTTTTAAGCTTTGAGTATAATCATGAATAATACCTTTACAAATAATTAAAGTAGCTATTCCAATAAACACCCTGCTTATAAGATCCATTAAGGTTATATCATATTTGTTTATAGGAGTTAAAAACAAACTAACCAAAAAAAGTGCATTAGATACAATCCAAACCTTTTTCCAAAAATTTTTACTATCCTGCATTGAAAAATATGAAAATATATTACCTATTAGTTCTTTAATTGGAATATAAACTACTCCAAAATTCACCATTAATATTATAGTACTTACGATTATTTTAATATAAATATCTTGTGTGTTAAAAAGCTCTTGAACATAAATTGAAAAAGATATAAGTGTTAGTTCTATTGTTTCAACTACACCAAATACAAATATATGCTCATAATTCATATTTTTAATTATAATACTATTAATTACTGATATTAGTATAGAAAAACTTAATATATTTATATTGTAAAATATTATACCTATTCCTATAGTTAACTGAACTATTAAACATATAATAAAATTTATAATTAATAATATAGCATATAATTCAATAAGCTTTTTCTTTTGTTTTTTATTGATGTACTCTGAAAAAGGTATATAACGAAATATTATACTTGGCATATGAACTATTATAGAAAAAAAGCATAACATAATATTCATTTTATTTTACTGCCATCCACTCTCTCATCTTTTTCCATCTATAATCGCAAAAAGCCTTTTTTATATTACTTCTTTCATTTCTACTTATTGGTATTTCGGTGCCATCAGACATTAAAAGAACATTAGTTGGAATATTTACAATTTCACGAACTGACACTATAGCATAACGAATTGGTTTTATAAAATCTGGTTTAGATAGCATTTCATTCATTTTAGCAAAGCTAGTAGATGATTCTATAATTCCTCTTTTTGTATGTATTATGCTTTTTTTCCCTGAAGATTCTACGAATATGATATCATCTAAAGCAATATATGTTTCCATACGTCCAACCTTTATAGTTATAAATCTTACTGAATAATAAAGATATAAGAAATTGTCCAGTAATAAAAATAACTTTTTCTTATTTATAGGTTTTATCATATAATACAGAGCTTCTACATCATAAGATTCTGCAGCAAAATCATCACTAATTGTTGTAAAAACTATATTTATATTATTTCCACTATTCTTAAGTCTTTTTGCTACTTCAATACCATCAATATTATCCATATAAATATCTAAAAATATAATTGAATATTGTTCAAAATTACTTTTTAACAAATCTTTACCAGACTCAAACTCATCAATTTCTCCATATAAATTATTTTGATCTAAATATTCATAAATAAGTTTAATCAGATTTTCCCTATCTTTTTTTGAGTCATCACATACAGCAAATTTAAATTTGTTATATCCCATTGATTTCTCCTCTCATAAAAACTACTTATCAATAATTCTAAATATATAATTCAAAACTCTAGCACCCTATTTTACGCCATAACAGACTTTTTTTATTGTATTTTACACTATTTTACAACAAATAATCAATATATATTTTATCATAATATCTATTATTTTGCATCAATTTAATTCTTTTTTTAACCGTATAATTAACTTTTATATTATATTGATTATTTTATATACTTATACAATGAAAGAAAGCTATCATAAAAAATGACAGCTTTCTTTCTACTAGTTAAATAACTCAAATCTATATTTCTGTTCTACATCTGGATACTTAGACCTATCTACTTCGCTTAAAAACATCTCTATAGGTCTAGCATAAATGCCCTTATCATCATAGAGAGCTTTATACAAAACTAAACTTTCTTCAAGTATATTATCATGATAATATAAATCACCTATTTTGTAGATGTTTATTAATTTATTTAGTTCTGTATGATATCCTTGTAATAAAAGTTTATTCTTATCAATATCTTCATCTTTAATTCTTTTACTTACAGACAGTACAGCATAATAATTATTTTTAAAATGTTTATAAATTGCAGGGTACTTTATACTTCTCATATTATCACCTATTCTTCTTGAATATTTCTAGTAAAACCTCTTCCATATTGTTTTGGAACTTGCGTCTTCATATTTAACTTAATAGCAGCTTCAAATGTCCAATAAGGATTTCTAAGCATTGCTCTTCCTATAGCTACTAAATCAGCATCTTCATTTCCTATTACTGCATTTGCAAGTTCTGGTTCATCTAACTTACCTACAGTAATTACATCAATATCTAACTTTTCTTTAATTTCTCTAGCTAATGGTATTTGATACCCTGAATGAGTTCCTGGAGTGCCACTTGATCCAATTGGGCCTTCTCCACCAGAGCTTATATGTAATATATCAACTCCAGCTTCCTTATAGGCCTTAGCAATTTCAGTTCCAGTTTCTATCTTATATCCTCCATCTACATACTCAGTAGCAGAAATTCTCATTATTAAAGGCATATCTTTAGGCATTTCCTCTTTAGCAGCTTTTATTATATCTACTCCAAACTTAGTTAAATCTTTACCATATTCATCATTTCTTTTATTTGTTAATGGTGAATGGAATTGATGAATTAAATAACCATGAGCTCCATGAATCTCAATAGCATCAAATCCAGCTTTTAATGCACGTCTAATAGCCATTCTAAATTTTTCTACCATTTCCTTCACTTCTTCAGTACTTAACTCTCTTGGAGTCTTAGAATTAGAATCAAAAGGTATTGCTGAAGGTGCTACTGGAACTTCTGCATCTTCTGCCTTTCTACCAGCATGAGCAATTTGTATAGCTACCTTTGCTCCATACTTATGACATTCATCAACAATTCTCTTTAATGGCTCTATTTGTTCATCACACCATAACCCTAAATCGTAATCACTAATACGACCATCTGGTTCAACATCTGTCATTTCTACGATAATTAACCCTACGCCTCCTATAGCCCTACTTACATAATGAACAAAATGCCAATCTGTAGCTATTCCATCCTTCTTATCTACTGAGTATTGACACATTGGTGGCAAAACTATTCTATTTTTCAATTTAAGTCCTTTATTTTCATAAGGTGTAAATAAATTTTTCATAAAAAATCACCTTTCTTATATTATTATTTAACTTTAGTATAATTATCCTACTTTTATAATTCAAGTAATAAATATTCATTAATAATACTTATTAAATCAAATTATAGTTTTATTTTAATAGAAAAATATTCATTTGACATAAAACTTGTCTTTAAATTATCATATATTTAGTAGTTAATTATTTTGTCAGGTAGATATTTTACATACTGCTTTTTTACCTGACATTATAAGAATTTATATTATTAAAAGCTTATTTAAGTAAAATAGGATTAGTCACTAAAACTAATCCTTAATTTTTCTTGAAACTTAATTCTAAATATTTTTAATTTAAATACATCTCATGTTAATGTTAATCTATTTATTTCCTTGTCCTATTTTAACCAACAAGTCATGGATAAAATTAGATCCCCTGGATATTAAAATAGACGTTAATATTATACCTAAGTAAGGTATTGTACTATTTATTTCAAGCAATTTTAAAATATCTAATCTAATACCAAAGCAAATCACCAAGGATACAATTAATGCTCCTATTCTATCTATAGATATTTTCCCTTGCTGCCATATCATTTTTAAAGTTTCCCATACACTTTCAGCAATTAATGCAATTATTAATATAGTAAACAAATTCTCCATATTATTATCCTTCCTTATTAACGCTGCTTTAGAAGCTACTATATTTATTCTTATATACATCATATTTACGGAAGATAATATTTGTAACTCTTATTTATTAATAATTTTTTATATTAAAATAAAAAACTCTATTTCTAGAGTTTATAAATTGTATTTTTATTTTATAATTATCTTAGTTTATATTTCTTTTTCTTTTTTAGTTGCTCCTTTAAAAAATATTAGAATTAGTGCTATTCCAATTAACCATGCTGTCAGAATAATAATTAACATTATTTTCACCTCTATTTTTTCAATGAAGTTATTATTCCTCATAAAAATATATTTTATTCTTATTCTAACTTTTAAATTAATAGAATAGCACCTAATATTAATTAAATTAGGTGCTATCTACTTATTGTAGATTTTATTATCTTGTTAAAATATATGGGTGGATAATGTATAATTTAACAAGCTATAATTATATTTTATTTTTAAATATACATATAGTCAACTCTTTTTATACAATTTACAATAATTTTACATATTTATTATTAACAAATATTTACCAATAAATGTAGTAAATATAATTAATTTAAAATAATATTATTATATTTAAATGTTAACTGATTCATTAATCTTTTAATTCTTTTGCTGGATTTATTAAATCATTTTCATCCAATTTCCCTTTTTTAAAGCTTTAATTTTTTAATATCATAACTTAATTTTGTTTATTTTAATTTCCTTTGCAACTTTAATACAACCGTTAATTGTTTATATTTACATTCCAATATGGTGCTACTTCTACTATGTCAAGTAAGAGCCACGACCTAAAGGTCTATATATTTACATTCCAATATGGTGCTACTTCTACGGATATGCTTACATTAGAATATATCAGCATTGAATTATTTACATTCCAATATGGTGCTACTTCTACAGAATAGAATTTAGAATTGATTTGTTAAGTTCAAAATTTACATTCCAATATGGTGCTACTTCTACTCAAAGAAAATATTATTAAAACTAGCTGAACATAGATTTACATTCCAATATGGTGCTACTTCTACCTTTTATATCATTCTTGTAATTTTTAGATTTGTTATATTTACATTCCAATATGGTGCTACTTCTACAATATCAGTTGAAGTACCTTTGCTCAATACTAAATAATTTACATTCCAATATGGTGCTACTTCTACTCAAATGCTATTTCTCTTATTCCTCTTTCTTCTCCATTTACATTCCAATATGGTGCTACTTCTACAGATGATTTTTATAACGATATAACACCAGTTGATGAATTTACATTCCAATATGGTGCTACTTCTACGTAAGTGATATAAGTGCTCCAATGTATTTCAGCCAAATTTACATTCCAATATGGTGCTACTTCTACTAATAAGCAATAAATGTTTTGAAGACAATGAAACAAATTTACATTCCAATATGGTGCTACTTCTACGCTTATGAAGAAGGAGAAGTAATAGAGAGTGATTTTAGATTTACATTCCAATATGGTGCTACTTCTACCGTTGAAAAAGCAATAATAAAAGCAATAGATGATAATTTACATTCCAATATGGTGCTACTTCTACCAGAATATGCACATGCTCCTGGATATAGTTTAAGTATTTACATTCCAATATGGTGCTACTTCTACCTATATAATCTCTTGTTTCTCCATCAAAAATTGATATTTACATTCCAATATGGTGCTACTTCTACCTATATAATCTCTTGTTTCTCCATCAAAAATTGATATTTACATTCCAATATGGTGCTACTTCTACGTAAAATACATAAGAAGTATGATAAATATAGAACAATATTTACATTCCAATATGGTGCTACTTCTACGTTCTTTATCTCATTAATTAAATTTAATTGTTTTTAATTTACATTCCAATATGGTGCTACTTCTACCTTAAAAGAAGATAATGTTGAAGTAGATTTTGAAACATTTACATTCCAATATGGTGCTACTTCTACATAGGAATATTGAAAAAATATTTGATAGCGTTTATATTTACATTCCAATATGGTGCTACTTCTACCTTGCGTGGTAGGTGCAATTTGGAGATATAGTTCAAATTTACATTCCAATATGGTGCTACTTCTACGTAAAATACATAAGAAGTATGATAAATATAGAACAATATTTACATTCCAATATGGTGCTACTTCTACCCTTGGACAATTGAAGAAACTGAATATCTAATAGAAATTTACATTCCAATATGGTGCTACTTCTACACATTATTAAATAATACATTAGAAGAAGAAAGAGAATTTACATTCCAATATGGTGCTACTTCTACATATGAAGGACAAGATAATTTGATTTGGAGGGTATAATTTACATTCCAATATGGTGCTACTTCTACCAAGGAAGTTTAAAGATAATATTAAGCAGTTAATATATTTACATTCCAATATGGTGCTACTTCTACGAAGGTGAAGATAAATTTTATTCCAAAAATAATCAATTTACATTCCAATATGGTGCTACTTCTACTTAAAAGATAAGGTTAAAAAATACAATGTTATGAGCAATTTACATTCCAATATGGTGCTACTTCTACGCTTTTTTTCCTTTACCAAATCCACCTTCTATATCGATTTACATTCCAATATGGTGCTACTTCTACATATGTTGATTCTAAAACATATTCTCTGTCAAACTCATTTACATTCCAATATGGTGCTACTTCTACGAATTACATTGAAGTAAATAATAAATATTATATTATATTTACATTCCAATATGGTGCTACTTCTACTTGATTTACGGCATTTAATGGTGTTATTATTACAATATTTACATTCCAATATGGTGCTACTTCTACCCAGTTGATGATGGGGATATGCCATTTTAATTAGAAATTTACATTCCAATATGGTGCTACTTCTACTAATGAGCTTAATAGCTTAGGTTATAAATCAGCAACATTTACATTCCAATATGGTGCTACTTCTACTCTTCTTATTTTGTCTTTATTAAATATTGTTTCTAAATTTACATTCCAATATGGTGCTACTTCTACAAAGCCTTTAAGGATATTTAGAACATAATATTTTATATTTACATTCCAATATGGTGCTACTTCTACATATGAGCAGGTAAAATCAAGAGTATTTTTATTACTATTTACATTCCAATATGGTGCTACTTCTACAATGCGTTTAAGTATCTATAATGATTATTTTTTCCAATTTACATTCCAATATGGTGCTACTTCTACCATCTTTTAAGTTTTGTAATGTAGCAAAAACACCTTTATTTACATTCCAATATGGTGCTACTTCTACGCAAAAGATAAAAAGTTTAAGTTATCTACACCATAATTTACATTCCAATATGGTGCTACTTCTACGGCAAACAGGTGAATACACACATGAATCTACTGAAATTTACATTCCAATATGGTGCTACTTCTACTTCCTAGTCTTTTTATACTTCCTTCTTATCCATACATATTTACATTCCAATATGGTGCTACTTCTACCAAGAAGTGTAACCATCATTTTCCCAGAAGGAGTACATTTACATTCCAATATGGTGCTACTTCTACGTTCAACACTATCTATTTGTTACAGGGGCAGAAGTATTTACATTCCAATATGGTGCTACTTCTACTTGAAGAAGATATAAATTCTAAATTAGAATCTACAATTTACATTCCAATATGGTGCTACTTCTACTATTACAGATACAGTAGCTGATTTTGCACCACAAGCATTTACATTCCAATATGGTGCTACTTCTACTTAGGGATATTAAGTTGTAGCTTTCTATTATTCACATTTACATTCCAATATGGTGCTACTTCTACATAGTATTAACTGCATTAATAGAACAAAAGAAATAATTTACATTCCAATATGGTGCTACTTCTACCCACCATCACCAGTTGCCCAAGCGTTTCTATCAAGATTTACATTCCAATATGGTGCTACTTCTACTCACATCAGAAAATTCTATAACTCTCATTCTAGGGATTTACATTCCAATATGGTGCTACTTCTACAATATATAAATTCATTAGCATAATATATGGTCTAGTATTTACATTCCAATATGGTGCTACTTCTACAACGTTATTAGGGATATTGGTATTGTGTCCATTAATATTTACATTCCAATATGGTGCTACTTCTACGGATATGAAAAAAGCAAGTTTTATAATTGGTCTTATATTTACATTCCAATATGGTGCTACTTCTACAATTGCATCTACTGTGCAAGTGAATACTCCTGCTTCATTTACATTCCAATATGGTGCTACTTCTACTAATACTCCATATTTCTTTATAATAATTCACAATAATTTACATTCCAATATGGTGCTACTTCTACTATAGTATTAACTGCATTAATAGAACAAAAGAAATAATTTACATTCCAATATGGTGCTACTTCTACTGAACGAATCATTGAGAAAAGATGTAGATGATAAAAATTTACATTCCAATATGGTGCTACTTCTACATACATTTACTTGTAAATTTTAAACTACAATTAAAAATTTACATTCCAATATGGTGCTACTTCTACGTTAAGAGCGTGCAAAGAACTTAATAGAAATAGTTAATTTACATTCCAATATGGTGCTACTTCTACACATTTACGTTTAAACGTAGTATAATTAATACATAATTTACATTCCAATATGGTGCTACTTCTACCATATGCCCTTTATTTTTGTAAGAAATTTGACAATAATTTACATTCCAATATGGTGCTACTTCTACTATGGTGAGAGTTGCTATTGATTATACAGTAGGAAAATTTACATTCCAATATGGTGCTACTTCTACTTTTTCGTTGCTGCTTAAATATTCAGTATTAGTTCTATTTACATTCCAATATGGTGCTACTTCTACTGAAATAATATTGTTTATTAAAGTAATTTCATCATCATTTACATTCCAATATGGTGCTACTTCTACTAATTGGGATTTAGATGTTAGATTTGAAGTGATAGATTTACATTCCAATATGGTGCTACTTCTACCACCGATAATAAAAAAACAATTTCCATCTGTTGTATTATTTACATTCCAATATGGTGCTACTTCTACCTATCTCCTTGAGATTATAGGATTAACTTAATTAATATTTACATTCCAATATGGTGCTACTTCTACTAGAAGGATATTAATGCTAAAGAAGATATGTAGATGATTTACATTCCAATATGGTGCTACTTCTACCATTTTTTTAAAATACTTACGTTCTTCATAAATAATATTTACATTCCAATATGGTGCTACTTCTACCTAATAAGAAAATATTAACAGGAACATTTATTATACTATTTACATTCCAATATGGTGCTACTTCTACTTTTCAATAGTAGGTATACTGATGAGTATATTAGCATATTTACATTCCAATATGGTGCTACTTCTACAAGTTGTCATCAGATAAGACACAAATTGTTAAATAAATTTACATTCCAATATGGTGCTACTTCTACTTACAACTGAACGTATGTTTGATATTATTATATTATTTACATTCCAATATGGTGCTACTTCTACAAGTTTGTATAATAATGTGTAGAAAATATAAGTATTATTTACATTCCAATATGGTGCTACTTCTACCAGAGCAACATATTAAAAAAAAAGACAAGCTATTAATTTACATTCCAATATGGTGCTACTTCTACACAAGAAAAATATCACGTACCTTATCAAATTATAAAATTTACATTCCAATATGGTGCTACTTCTACTCCTAATAACGTTCCCGCTTTAGTTCTAACTAAAGAATTTACATTCCAATATGGTGCTACTTCTACTTATCAAGGAATATTTTCTGTAATGTTTTACCGTCATTTACATTCCAATATGGTGCTACTTCTACAGTGATGAGTAAAATCATCCAAAATCCCTTTAATTGCATTTACATTCCAATATGGTGCTACTTCTACTTTTTTCTTAACTTTGTAAGAAATCTTTTCAAATTGATTTACATTCCAATATGGTGCTACTTCTACCTTATGAAACTTTATCTTAAATCTTTAAAGACAGAATTTACATTCCAATATGGTGCTACTTCTACTATTTCTGACATAAAGAAAAGAAAAGCATTAAAAATATTTACATTCCAATATGGTGCTACTTCTACTCCACACCCAGCTTGTTGTATAGTTTCTATTCCATAATTTACATTCCAATATGGTGCTACTTCTACTTGCATAATTAATTAATTTTAATAAATTGTATATATTTACATTCCAATATGGTGCTACTTCTACATAAATCAAGTGAACATAATTATTAATATGAAAATAATTTACATTCCAATATGGTGCTACTTCTACGTAGAAAAGAATTAAAAATGATAACTCGCCGTATGCAATTTACATTCCAATATGGTGCTACTTCTACCTCTTTAGCGTCTGATTCTGAATTTTTTCCATCTTCATTTACATTCCAATATGGTGCTACTTCTACAAAACATAAAGAAAAAGAATATACTTGCGAGTGTTGATTTACATTCCAATATGGTGCTACTTCTACCATACAGTACATCATATAATTCCAGTTAAAGATAATATTTACATTCCAATATGGTGCTACTTCTACTCCAAGTGTAGACCATATAATTCCTATTGCAAAAGGATTTACATTCCAATATGGTGCTACTTCTACGCTAAAGAAAGAGATGAAGATGTGCTTTTGAAAGTGTATTTACATTCCAATATGGTGCTACTTCTACATAAAATTATAAAATTATTACCTTACAGGGTAGTAAATTTACATTCCAATATGGTGCTACTTCTACGCAAGTGAAAATAGTTTGCTTGTAAGAGAAGTAGCAAATTTACATTCCAATATGGTGCTACTTCTACCTATACAAGATAAACTTGAACAAGCTATAGACTTGTAATTTACATTCCAATATGGTGCTACTTCTACATCATTCGGTGATAGTATGAGGGATTTATATAAGGATTTACATTCCAATATGGTGCTACTTCTACGGGCGATATAAATAAATTGCCATATCCAATAACAATTTACATTCCAATATGGTGCTACTTCTACTTCCATAATGATAACTTCCTACTACAAAGTCTTGCATTTACATTCCAATATGGTGCTACTTCTACGTTAAAGATAGTGTTATTAAAAACTTAATATCTTTATTTACATTCCAATATGGTGCTACTTCTACTCCTTAGATTTAATTATGAAAGTGAGGAATGAAGAATTTACATTCCAATATGGTGCTACTTCTACCAACTCTCATTCTAGGGTGTGTGTATTTATTAATCAAATTTACATTCCAATATGGTGCTACTTCTACACGTTAATAAAAAAAGACTGTCATTTCTAATGTTAAACTATAGTTTCTGTCTCCCTCTTTAAATTATAATAATTATTAAAATTTTTATGTTATATATTATCTTAAATATCTTCTTAATTATTTATTATATCTATAATTGTCTATCTCATTATATTTTAACATTATGTTAGGTCGACAGTTAAATAAAATTACTAGTTTTATCTTCTTGCTTTCCCCACATATCTTTAGTTAACCATTTTTCATTTCTACTTTTAAATAAAATTATAGAATCTATATCCCTTCTTATTATAGCATTTAATTCATATTTTAGCTTAATTATTTGTGATTCTGATAATTCTCCTTCAAATACCGAATTCTGAATATGTGATAAATATTTTTTACAAATTTTAAATGTTCTATTTAAAACTCTTTGTCCATCATAATCTGTTTTTATATCATAAACTAATATTACATACATTTAAGTCCCTCCTACCACCATATCTTAAACGGTTCATATTCTTTTTCTTCTAACAAATGCTTTATTAATTTATAACATTCAAGTCTCATTAAATATTCATATGACACATTTTTATTTAAGTCTTTATGCTTTATAGTAGTTTGTAGTTTTTGATCTAATTCTTCTACTATTCTTTTTGATGCTTCTTTTGTAAGATGTAGATAATTTAATTCTTTTGTAAAACTTTTTTCATTAATTTGATTTTTATTTAATAAAGAAAAAATAAGTCTATCTGCAAGTATAGGTTTAAATATTTCTGCTATATCTAAACTTAAAGAAAATCTTCTTACTCCTGGCTCATGAAGATAGCTAACTGTAGGATTTAATTGTGTATGATATATAGCTCCTAATATTTTTGTGTACACCAATGTGTTAACAAAAGATATCAACGTATTTATCATATTATCAGGTGGATTTTTAACTCTTTTTGTAAAATCTATTTTTTGATTTATTATTATATTCCAAGCTTCATAATATATTTTTCTAATATTCCCCTCATATCCCATTAACTCATTAATACTATTACATTTATCTATATCTTTTCTTAATGCTTCTATTTTATCCATGTACACTTGTACATTCTTACCTCTTCCATTATAGTATCTTAAATTTCTATATATATTATAGCTTGCTCCATCTATAATTTTTTTTGCTATAGTAAGTCTCTTTTCTTTATCTGTATAGTGAAGTACTTGATTAACTAATAAATTACCAGATACTAATTTTTCTCTTGGTTGAAAGCTACCTGTATAAAAGCTGTAATAATTAAAAAAGTGTACCACTACATTATACTGAGATAAATAATTTATTAAATTCGTATTAAAGTCCATTTCTGACATTACATATATTTCATCAACTGTTTCTATGGGAATATATCTACGTATTCCCTCTTCATCTATAAATGCTATTGAATTATCTTTTCTTTTTAAAATTCCATTGTTATAAATATAATAACTTCTCTTCATACATTTTAACCACCTTTCTATATAAAACACAAATCATGATATGCACAAGCTTTACATATTCTTTTTTTATCTAGATATGGTGGATTTTTAAGCGAAGTTATTTTTTGTAAATCAAGTAAAATGTCTTCTATAACAATATTATCTTCATCTGTTAGTTCTACATCTATACTTTGTTTAAGTAATGGATAATCTATCTTTGCTTTTATATTTTCCACACCTTTTTTCTTTAAAAAATATAAATAGTATTTCACTTGTAATATGCTTGCATCTTCTATCTTATTGCTTTTTTTAACTTCATGTAATATACCCTTTGATTTAATAAAATCAATGTTTATTATGTTATCTATATTTATATGTTTTTTCTCTCTTCTATATGTTTCTTCATCTATAGTTTTACCTATCTCAACATTTTCATTTCCTTGCTCCATTTGTATTTCATTATAAAAATACCATAACTTTCTTTTACAAACTTCATAATAATAAATCATTACGCCTGTAATTTCTTTATTCAATTTTTACCCTCCCATAACATTTTTTATCACCATATATTTGAATTTCTTTTAACATCATGATAATTAATTCTCTTATAACCAGCTTCATCATATTCACATTCTATAACCTTTATAAAATCATTTTTATATTTACTTAAACAAACTCTCCTATAGTTAATAGCTTTACTATTCACTCTCGCTCTCTCATAATTTCTAATATCATTAGGATGTACTGACAATGTATATTTTCTCAACTCATCTTTTAATTTAATTCTTTGATAAATACTAAGATTTTCATATTTTAACTTATGCTCAATTTCTTCTATCTCTTCTAAATACTTTTCATAAACAGGACTTGGAATTATTTCTTCTGATAATATATTTCTCAAGTCTATTTTCTCTATTTCAAACTTATAAGGAGGTACTGATTTGATATACTCATATATCTCTCTGTATTTTATAATATAATCACTACCTTTAAGATTTTCAGTTGTAAGATATGTTTCTATTAATTTTAATTTTTCCTTTTCTGATATTTGTCCATCATATGAAATTATTGCTTTTTTTGATAAATCGTATAAACTTTTATCAATAAAACCTTTATCTCCATTTGTTAAATTTGCAGTATCTATTTCTGTGTAAATATAACAGTTATAATTACTACTATCTTTTTCACCTTTTCTATTACATCTACCTAACCTTTGGAATAATGAGTTTAACTCCTGTATTTCTGTAAATAAATAATCAAAATCTATATCTAAACTTGCTTCAACTATGGATGTTGATATCCATATTCCATTTTTTTTATCTATATTTTTATTTTCATCATATGTTCTGCCGAATTCTATAATTTCTCTTTCTTTTTCTAATCTATCTTTTCTTATAAATTTACTGTGTAATATATTAATTTCTTCTTTTGGAACTAAATCTTGTAATTCATTATAAAGCTTCTGTGCTTCTTTTATTGTATTAGTTACTACTAATACCTTATTATTTTTATCTAAATTTTTATTTTCAATATACTTGTCATAGATATCACTACTATTTATTCGCTCATTTATTACTTTTAAATTGTGTCTTTTAATATTGTTAGTAAATCCTTCTTCATTTTCTTTGAAGTTTATATTTTTCTTTAATAAATCCTTTATAAAAGGAGGTAAAGTTGCTGTTAGTATAGCAATCTTCCCACCTAATTCTATAATTTGTTCTAATCCACATATTAAATATGCTAATAAATCTGGCCCATAGGCTTGAATTTCGTCTATAACCACCTTTGAATATGATAATGTAGTAGCTTTTAACTCATATCCTTGATATTTATATACAAAATCAAATATTTGGTCCATTGTAGATATATTTAATGGTATTGACCACTGTTTACCTACCTTATGATAATTTATTAAATCAATCTCTTCTTTTTCAACATTGTCATTAATAATATTTCTCAAATAATACTCTAGAGAACTTGAATGAAGTATTGCTATTCTTTCCTCTACTCTTTTATTATTTAATATGTCATTTCTAACTCTATCATAAATTGCATTTATGGCTGTCCTTATAGGTAATACAAAAAAACCTTTATTGTTACCTATCCATAGTAAACCAGCTTCAGTTTTACCCATACCTGTTTGAGCTACTGCTATTATATTTTCATCTCTATTTTCTATACAAAATTTTTGAAGTTCATTCCAAGCAACTTCATTATTATCGCTTTTCCACTTTTTAGAAAGTTCATAAAGTGAACTTTCTAAAAAGTTATTTGGATACTCAACCTCATGACCTGAACTTGCGCTATAATCACATTTATGTAAGTATCCCTTTATCTTTATACTTTCAATATTTTCTACTATACTTGCAATCTTAGGCTTAATGGATTTCTTTACTTTATAAGTTTTATAATTTGATAATAAACTTTGTATAAGTTGTTCTTTTTCGCTCATTTCATCAAAATTATTGCAGTAATTATGATGATTTAACACGCTATGAGATACTTTAAGATAATCTTCTAGACTATTGAAATTATTAATATTAATAAAATATAGTGATAGTATATTATGAACAACTTCCTTGTCTTGTTTATATTTTTTACTTTTTCCAGTAACTCTATTTTGAAATTCATCATTTATTTTACCTATATCATGATATATACATGCTTTTTCTACTAATTCATATATATTATTATCATTTATATAACCTAACTGCTTTAACTTATATAAATTTTCAAGCAAATCTAAAGTATGTTGTTTTATTGTTTTATCTGGCTTTGCCATCTTTAAATTTATTAATTCTAATATCTCCTTATCTAATATATTTAATTTATCTTCCATAATACCTCTCCTAAATTTAAAGCAGCAGGAAGTATTCCCTACTGCTTAACTTTATATGAAGTTAACAATATATTCTTTATTATCTTCACTATCTATAAATACATTATCACTTGTTTCTTCAATTATATATTGTGATGCATAAATAGCCTTTTTCTTCTCAAAAATTCTTTTTCCATCTTGAATTTTATAATTTTTATTTAAATAGTATTTAGTTCCACTAATACTTTCTCCTGCATCTGCTTTATTAAAATATATATGACCTTTTATTACATCATCATAGTTTAAATATGCAGAGTAGTTGCTTATAATATCACAATCATCATCTTCTATTAAATTTACAATCTTTGCTTCTAATATATCTACAAAATCTTCACTTCTTCCAATGGACTTTAAATTATAAATATTTTCTTCTATATCTTTTAATGTTTTATCATCACTTCTTACATGAATAACTAATTCTATATTATTTAAAATCTCATAAAACTTTAATGATGAAGTTACTGATCTAAATTTTGACATTGGTCTTGTATAATTTTCAACTTCATATTTTTTTACTTTTTCTTTAAATTCTTTTTCCTTATCTTTTAAATCTTTTTCTTCTTTATATAAATCTAAATATTCTTTTGATTTTTTATCAAGTTTCTTCCTTATATCTGAAAGCTTAATTTTTTCTTTTTTTATTTCTTCTAATTTATCTTTATACTCTGTCTTCTTATATTCTGATAATTTATCATATAAATCTTTTAAATCTCTATATTCCTTTAATAGTTCTTCATTATATACTTGTATAGTTATTCCATTTCTAAAACTATTTCCTTGTGTTTTTTTTGCCTTAGCTACTTTATCAAAGGAACTAGATAAAATACTTTCATTTTTCATCTTAACTAAAATTGCTCTATCATCCATTATTGAATTTAAAAAGCAATAGTCAGTATATGGTTCCTTATGCTTAGCTTCGAACTTACCCTGTACACTAATATCCATAGGATGATATTCCCTATAGTTGCAAGCATTATGAATAGATCCAATTATTGTTGATATTGGTGGTAGTGGATAAGTCATTTTATTATCTATTGTTTCTTCTCTTTTATAATTAGCACTACTTTGAGTAAGTACTATTCTTAACGCTTTCATGATACTTACCTACTTTCTAATTTAAATTATACTTCAAAATAAGTATCTACTTCATTTTTAATATTCTCAAAGAATTTACTTATAGATATAGTATTTAGCCTACTTTTTATCTCACTCTCATTTTCTAATGCATTTCCTTCAAGTAGTCCGACATAATAACCTTTTTTAATTTTCTCTTCTAAATCATCTGATATTATTAATTTATCCTCTTTAACATTTACTACATTCTCAAAATAATGAGTCTTTCTATCTGATAACCCTCCTACTATAAATATAGGTTCTGCATTATCTAAATTTCCTTTTACAGTTAAGCTTAAATTCTCTACTGCATTAAGTATTAAATTTACTCTGTTGGCTTTTTCTTTATTATCAGCTTCTTTATACCCTTCTTCTTGTGCGAAATTTTCATCTTTTCCTATCATCTCTAAATCAATAGTTAAACTATATATTTTTAAAGATTTATCATACTCATATTGATAAGGCATAAGACCTACTTCTCCAGCTTTTTCTTGTAGATTTATATTTTTTCTTTTTGCTTCCATACTAGCTAAATATAAATTATTATGAAATCTAGTTTCATTTACAAAGCTTTCACATGATATTGCATCTGTTAGATAAAAAGAGCTTTTTCTAATATTAGTAGTTCCTTTTGTACTCATATATCCACCTTCAAGAGCTCTACAGTTAGATGCATTTAAATCTTTATTAGCTAATTTTTGAGTTGCACCATCAACTTCTGTTTCTAAATCATCATACATACCACTTTGAACCATAATTGCATTTTTCAAGCTTTCTCTACTTCTTATAGTATATACTTTTCTATTCTTAAATACCTTTTGTACACTTGCTATATTCCCTAATCCTTCTGAATAGTTTGATGTCATATTAGCTACCACTGTTAAAGTTAATGCTTTTTTACCTTTCATAATTCCCACCTCTTAATTAGTTATTTTCTATCTTTTTTGATAATGCATTTATAAACGTATACACTAAATCTTTATTTTCTTCAAAATCATCAAACAAATCATATACAAAATTAAACTCTACACCTGAATAATTTGATAATTGAAGCAATATCTGACATACTCTATCATAATCTTTAAATATAATTGAACTTGTTAATTTTTGTTTATAACTATCTAATTTATTTTTATCTAAAACCTCTGATACTTGCTTAGCATTTTTATAAACTCCTTTTAACGTATCCTTCATGGTTTTCTCCCCCCTTATTAACATATTAATTTTTATAAATTGAGTTATTAAATACTCTTTGTTACTTTCTTTTAAATATAGCTCTATTAAATTGTCTAATAATATATTGTTTAAAATATTGTCAGTTACTTCTTTTTGAATATTTATATAATTAACCTTATAAAAAGTACATAATGATTTATAATCTATATTTTCTTCATTAAATTTTTTTAATATATCTATACTATCTTTTCTTATATATAAAGTTTCAAAATACTCTTTATTATTATCTTTAAATATTACTTCAACATCTCTATTTATAAAATCTGAACTTTCTATAATCCCTTTAAAAAGCAACTGTCTTGCATCTTTTCTTTTATTTTCTTCATCTAAATCTTTTTCAATCTTATCTCTAAATATTTTATTTGAAATTTTCAATCTTTTTATAGAGCAATTATCATTTATAAAAAATACTTCTTTATTTCCATTAAAAGCAAATGGAATAAAATCAAACTCCATTTCATCTTGAGTTACATATGAACTTTTATCAAAATTAAACCCTAAAGCCATACTTTTTCTATTTTCATCTGCACATGCATAACCATTTAATCTACAGTAATCTTTTTTATCTTGAAGTAATTTAACTGAATCCTTCATGTTTACTTTTGCATAACTCTTATATCCACCATCTTTTTTCCCAAAAGTTTCTCTTATTAATTCATATCTATTTTCATTAATAATCTCTAGTATTTCCTTTTTATTTGTTTTATCAAATCTTATTTTATTAAAAATTTTTTTCATTATTGTGTTAGCTGATAACTTTTCGTTTATCTTCTTTACTTGATCTTCACTTATTTCTTCACTAGAAAGTATATTTTCTATAACCTTATGATGTAGTTCCTCCCCATACTTATACTCTACAAACTTTAAGTACCTTTCCTCAGTAATATCAGATGTATTATAATAAATATATTCATCCTCTATCTTATAATCTAAATTATAATAATCTAAATACTGCATTAACCCAACTATAGCCGCTGAAAATCTCCAATCTGATGCTTCTAACATAGTATCATAGTTATTATTTTGTAAAGTTGTTTTCATAAGCTCCTCCTTTCTTATAGTAAATCTTGCGTTACTAAATCTATCATTCCAAATCCCATAGATTTACGGCTTCCTATTCCAGAATCATAAAAATATTGCAACACTTTTTTATTAGCCTGTATTTCAAAAATTCCAGTTGTTATATCTATATATCTTCTATAATGTTTAACAACAACTTTTTTACACTGTATAGGGTTTACTCTTACCTCTTCAGCTTCTTCTTTACTAAAACCTACTCTTAATAATTGATTAGATATAACTACTCCTAACTTTTCTCTAAAGGCTTCATCATAATAAACATAGTAAGTATCCTTATTTGTTTCTTTATTATGATCCCTTACACATATTCCACTACCTAATGTTGTTTTAAATATTGCTCTAGTATTTGTTATTTCTTTTCTATTTTTATTAATTATACTTTTTAAAGTCATAAAATTATTGTTCGGTAATGGAAAAACTTTATTTTTTTGATTTATGAACGCACTATATAAAATAAATCCTGTTTTTTCATTATTATCTGCTGTAAAAAGTATCTCTATCTGATTTTCCCCTAATATTATTTCCTCTCTACCAAATGTTGATTTAGGTAATATTACTGAAAAACAATAGTTTTTTTGTTCTGTATCTTTAAAAAAATTATCATAATATTTTCCTTCATTACATTTTAGTATTGCATTTTTTATATAACTTAATATAACTCTTCTATATTCTGTCGGAAATACTTGCTTTTTTAATTCTAGTATTAAAGAAAATTTCACCCATTTATCCTCCTTATAATTTCCTTATATTTATTTTTTAAAAAATATATGTAGGTGTCAAAAAATCGACGCATAGCAATTAAAAAAAATAAAGTGATAAAACAAACTCCATTTTAACTGCCCCTTAATGTTCTGTTTATATGCATATTATAACATAAAACCCTTTATTTCTAAAGGGTTCCGGCTAATTTATACTATAGAATTTTAAGTTTTTTATCTTTATTTTAGTAATAATTTTTTTCAGTAACTGGCTTAAATTTAGATTTATTTCTTATTTCATATCCTTTAAGCAACCATTTTAATTCTTCCTTGTTTACTTTTAAAGCTTCTTCTTGAGTAGTAGGCCATTTAAATCTATTACTTTCTAACCTATGATAATATAACCAGAATCCTTCATCGAAATGTAATATCTTAAGCTTATTCATTTGCTTATTACAAAATACAAATAAAGCTTTTTCAAATGGATCTAATTTAAATTGATGCTCTACAAGCATAATTAGTCCATCTATGCTTTTTCTTAAATCCGTTACGCCGCAGGCTAGATAAACTGTCTTAACTTCATTTATATTTAACATGATTTTGAAAGCTCCTTAATTATATTTGATAATAAAATTGTGTTTTGCTTATATTATTTTCTTCACAAAAATTGCTTATCGTTCCTTCATATGAAGAAAATAAGCTTATAAATTCATTCCATTTTTCATTACTAAGCTTTCTGATGATAAAATAAAACCTCCCGAAAAATTATTACTATAATTTTATCAAGGAGGTTATTCTTTAACTAGATATCAAATTTTGACGCTTACTTTCTTGTAACATTATCTCTAACTATTTGATGATACTTAAGTGCTTCTTTTGCTTGATTAATTACTTTTTGTAATTCTTCCTCATTTGAAGATTTTTTTACTACTTTTATTTTTTCTTCCCAAGCAAAGTAATTTATTGGCTCTTTAGCAATTGCCTCATTAAGATATTTAATTTTAGTTGCGTCATCTTTAGCAATTAAAGCTTTAAATCTACTATCTTCAGATGCTTCATAACGTGCATATCTACTCGGATCCTTACTTAAAATATTATGTAATCTGATATATGGTAATGTTGTATAGTAATTACCTGATTTTTCCCATCCATAAACATCATATCCAAGAGAATAAGTATGATTTGCATCTAAAAACACATATGCACAGTGGCCTGGTTGTCCAACTGGGAATGCTGGAATACCATATGATTGAGATAAAATACTACTAAATTTAGACATAGCTCCACATACTCCACCATATTTTATAACCTTATCAATAGTAGGCTTTGGTCCATAAAAGTTTGGTCCTTGAACACTTGCTTTAGTGTCAGGATTAACAGTTTGATATTTTAAAAGTGTATGTCCTTGAGTAATCTTATTTCTATTTATCATATTTGGTTTATTTTTAGAAATATAATCTCTTAACCATACCATTTCCTCATCTGTTATCTTTGCATTTACAACATTTCTCATTTCTTGTACAGTTAATTTAAAGAAATCATCCATTAGAATTGATTGAGTTTTATCACTAGCATAATTTTCATATCTTGTTACAGGATCTATTGCAATGCCTCTTAACCATGTATTTACTCCACTTGCAAATTCTAAAGAAGTAGCTATTGCAATTTTTAAATTAATTCCTTCCCTTGATTTTTCATGCTTATTCCATATTTTATACCAAACTTCAAGTGCCTTTAATTCATTTGCTTTATTATATTGATTTCTATATTGATAAGATGCCATGCTATTTTGCGTAACAGCTGATGCATATCCACCAGTTAAATATAGCTTCATAGCTTCAGGAGTATCATAAATCCACTTAACAAAATCATGATGATTTTGATCTATTTGTATAAATTTTATTAATTCATTAAGTCCAATTCTATTTTTAAAGTTCTCAATATAAGTTGCTGTCATATCATTTTTATTGATATCTTCTTTAGCTTTATTTTCAGCCAATGTAACATTTTCAATAGCCGGTTTCACATTACTATCAACTGCATATGTAACTAATGGTTTAACCCCTCCAATAAGTATTGTAGATAAAGTAATTGTAGCAATAATTTTTTTGTTATTCACTCTAAAAACCTTCTTTCTAAAATAATTATTTTTTTACATATAAAAAATGGAGTTGCATTTTTTATATTAAAACTGTCTTATTAAATTAATAATTATTTTAAAATAGTTACAACTCCATTCCTTATACCTTTATACACACTAGCTTATATATTTAATTCTTCTGTTATTGTGCATCTACAGCCTTAGAAACAAGTTTATTTCCTTTTACTTCATAAGTATATGTTTTGTTCTTAAGATTCTTCTTTAATTCAACATCATTACTAGTATTGAATCTTGACTCTTCTTGTAGAATAAACTCTACTGTATATCCTTCTTGTAAAGTAACTTGTTCTGAAGAAGCATTATTAGAAGCACTTCCATTAAATTCTTTAACTTTCACATCTTTTCCTGTTTTATCTTTTACTTTTATTGTTGCATAGTTTCCTGTAAAACCATAGTGAGGTTTTCCACTATTAATTTTTATTGTTCCTAGATTTTTTCCATCTGTATGATATACAAATTTAGCAAAGTTCCAATTACCAATACCTAACAAATTAAATTCTTGTACTAATCCAGTAGCCTTATCTAATAATTCAACATATTTATCTTTATAGCTACCTTCTGTTAATTTATTAATTGTGTTTTTAAGTGAATTTATGCTTTCTAAAGTAACATTATCATTTAATTGTGTATATTTATCATCTTTAAATAATTTAAAAACTTTATTTTTCTCAGTATCCTTTGTAAGTCTTTCTACAATAACTGGATAACTATTAAATGTTTTTCTTACTTCTGATAATACTTTTTCATATTCACTTTCATTATAATTTTTTGCTACTACTCTTATTTTTTCTTCCCAAGCTAAATAATTTAAAGGTTCTCTTGCAATTGATTCATCAAGATATTGAATTGCTTTTGCAGCATTCTTCTCAATTAATGCTTTATATCTGTAATATTCTGACTCATAATAATTTTCTGAATTTTTACTGAATATATTATTAACTAATATGTAAGGTAATGTTGTATTATAATTACCACATGATTTCCATCCAGAAACATCATATCCTAGCTTATATTCATGATCACTACCTAAATATTGATATGCACAGTGACCTGGTTGTCCAACTGGGAAAGCTGGTATACCATATGATTGAGCTAAAATACTACTAAGTTTAGACATAGCTCCACATACACCACCATACTTTATAACTTCTTTAATTGTAGGGTTTGGACCATAGAAATTAGGACCATGTACACTTGCTCCAGTTTCATAGTTTTTATCTATATATTTTATAAGTTGGTAACCATTAACAATACCATTTCTATTAATCATATTTGATTTATTTTCTTTCATGTATTCTCTTAACCATACAATATCTTCATTTGTTACTTTAACATTAACAACATTTCTAATTTCTTGTACTGTTAAGCTAACAAAGTCTGACATTAATATTCCTTCAGCTTCTGCCTTAGAGAAATTTTCATATCTACCTAAAGCATCTAAAGCTTCTCCTCTTAACCATGTCTTAACTGGATTTGCAAATTCTAAAGAAGTAGCTATTGCAATTTTTAAATTAACTCCATCACGAGAATTTTCATATTTATTCCATATTTGATACCAAACATCAAGTGCTTTTAATTCATTTGCTTTATTATATGGATTATTATATTGATAAGATCCCATATCACCTTGGCTACCTGCTGATGCATAACCACCACTTAAGTATAACTTCATTGCTTCTGGTGTATTATAAATCCAATCAACAAACTTTTTATGATTAGTATCTTTAGCTGCAAACTCTTCTAACCCTTCTTCCCCAAGTCTAAGCTTAAAGTTTTCTACATAAGTTTGCTTCATATTATTTTCTATAACAAACTCATTTTCTATAAAGCCATTTGCAATTACTAAAACACTTTCTCCCTGTCTAATATTTATATTAGAATCTAGCACATTTTTATCATTATAAGCTTTCACTCTAGAATTTTGTTCTCTTCCTGTTAATCTTATTTTATAACCAATTTCAAAATTAACTTGATCTGTTTTTGATTCTAATACTTTGTTACCAATAATATCTTTAGTGTAAACAACCTCATCTTTAGCATTTAACACTTCTATCTTTTGATAACTATCATTGAAATATGAATGTGGTTTCACTGCATTTGTTGTTAAAGTCACTTTCTTAGAATTATAATCTACTTTTAAAGTTGCATATTGAGTTTCTCCTAATCCTAAGAATTTAAAGGTTCTATTTATATCATTTATTCTAACTAGCTTGTTGTTTTTTACCATATAAATATATGGATTAGAATTATTTTGCTTTAATTCATCATCATGATTTGTTGAAAATCTATCTGGCTCTTGCTTTACTATCTCTAATGTATATCCTTCTTTTAAAGTAATATCTTCAGTACTATCAGCATTCCAAACATTACCCTTTATTGTTTTTTTATAAACCTCTTTACCTGATGTGTCCTTAGCTATTATTGTTAAATAATCATCTGAAACATAGGAATGTGGCGTTCCAGCATTTATTTTTAATTTTGCAGAATTACTTCCATCTGCATGATAAGATAATTGAGCAAAAGTCCAGTTAGATAGGCCTAAAAAGTTAAATTGTTGTAGTTGATTTTCAGCCTTTTGTACCATTGATTTTTTATTTGCTTTTCCATTATATTCTGGTAAAGCTTCTACTTCTTTTTCTACTTCATCAATTTTAGCTTGAGTAAGATTATCAACTAATGTTGTATAATTACTGTTATTAAATATTTTTTCTAAAATACTATGAGGCGTTGTAATAGCTTTATCTTTAATTAATAAGATACTTTGTCCTTGTTCAATTCTTATATTAGAATCTTGAACATTTTTATCATTAAAAACTTTAACTCTATTATTTTGTTCTGCTCCTGTAAGCTTTATTGTATATCCAACTTTAAAGTCAATAGATTCAGATTGTCCATCTTGAACTTCATTACCAATAAAGTCTTTTTCAAAAACAACTTTACCTTCAGAATCTAACACTTCAATTTTTTGATAACTACCACTAAAATAAGAATGTGGTTTTACTTTATTTGTTGTTAGAGTTATTTTTTTAGAATAATAATTAATATTTAAGTTTGCATAATTAGCTTCTCCTAAGCCATAGAATTTTAATGTTCTATTTATATCATTTATTCTAACAAGCCTATTATTTTTCACTATATATGTATATGGATTAGAATTGTCTTGTTTTAATTCATCATTATGATTTGTTGAAAATCTACTAGGTTCTTGTTTTACTATTTCTAATTTATATCCTTCTTTTAAAGGAACATTTTCACTACTATTATCATACCACTTATTACCAACTATCCCTTTGTTATACACTACTTTATCAGATGTATCTTTAACTGTTACTGTTAAATAATCATTTGAAATATATGTATGTGGTGTTCCAGCATTTACTTTTAATTGTGCATAGTTACTTCCATCTGCATGATAATATAATTGAGCAAATGTCCACTCCCCTATACCTAAAAAATTAAATTGTTGTAGTAAATTTTGAGCCTTTTCTACTAATGCTTTATTTTCTTCTTTTACATTAGCATCTTTAATAGTTTCAACCTTTTTCTTCACTTCATCAATTTTGCTTTGAGTAACACCTTCTGCTAATTTACTTTTATCATTCTCCTTAAATAGCTGGTAAGCAAAATTTTCATTAGTTACATTTTGTTCTGCAACAACTTGATTAGGATTATCAACAGCATAAGCTATAACATTTCCAGAATTCCCCACTAGTACTGAAGATAAAGTAATAATTGCAATAATTTTTTTGTAATTCATCCCTAAAACCTTCTTTCTAAGAAAATTATTTTCTTGTATTTATTTTTCTTGTATTTATTTTACATCATTTTTATTGAGTATACAATATAAACTTTAATTTAATTTTAAATTATATTCAATTTGAAATTAAAACAAACTTATGTTCGTTTTAATTTTATAATATTTCCTTTCTTTTTGTAATATTTAAAATATATTTTTTAACAAATATTTTTTATTTTAAATTTCATAATATTATATACTTGACTTACTGGCAGTTATTATCAATATTATTCAAAAAGAAAAACACTAGGCGTTAACCTAGTGTTTATCATGTGCGAGACAAGCCGTAAGCGGAGTTCTGTATTAAGCAATCATCTATCTAGGCTTATTGTTACCAATAAGCTCAAGCGGTACACCCGGAAACGGAGCGGGCAACCCCTAAATGTTTCCCTATTCGACCTTGCTCCAGGTGGGGTTTACATAGCCATCATGTCACCATGATGCTGGTGAGCTCTTACCTCGCCTTTCCACCCTTACCTAGTACATCTAATAAATTAGAATATATTAGGCGGTATCTCTCTGTTGCACTTTCCTTCAAGTCGCCTTGACTGGACGTTATCCAGCACCCTGCCCTATGGAGCTCCGACTTTCCTCTCCTAGATCTAAGTCTAGCAGCGATTGCATGTCTTACTCGCAAAACTTATATTATCATAACTTTATAAATAATACAAATGAATTTTTTAACATTTTAAACAAATTGAAGGATTAACACTAACATAAGTAAAATAATCCAAGTATAAAATCCTATACCAGAAAGTAAAAGGGTAACTATTAATAGTATAAAAATTACTAACCTTGCACCTGGGTTAATACAATTCTTAAAAAATATTGGTCCTCCTGAACTTATATTCTTACCTATCCCACCCAATATATCTTTAATTCCTTCTTGGAATACTTTTGTCCATGATCCTTTCTTTTTTTTATAATAAGATTTACTCATAGTACATCTCCTAAATTATTATCTTATTATAATTCTATGAATAATAAACCTAAATAGTTATTAATATACTTTAATTAAATATCTTAAATTATATAGTAGCTTTACTTTTACATTTTTATTAAAAATACCTCTAAAGTAACTTAATAGATACTTTAGAGGTATTAAATATAATATTAACTTTTTAACTTTAAATAAAATATAAGTAACTCTTGTAAGACATCTATATGTTTTTATACAAATGTGTAAGGATCATTGCTATGCTGAGAAATAATTATTTCTACATCACTTAATTTATTTTGTAGTTTTTTTATTACTTCTAAAAAGACTATCCATTCTGATGAGAAATGTCCTGTATCTATAATAGAAACTCCCATTTCCTTATAATCACTTGCGTAGTGATAAGTAGTATCTCCAGTTATAATGCAATCAGCACCTTTTCTATATGCTATATCAATAAAGTCACTTCCACTACCATTAATAACCGCAATATTTTTAACTTCTTGAGAGGCTTTTACTACTTTTAATCCTTCTATATTAAGCTTTTCTTTAACTAATTCTACTAAATCATTTAAATTTATTGCTTTATCTAATCTAATAATTCTTCCAAGACCTTCATTTTTATTTCTTGCATTTTTATTATTTTCAATAAGCTCTTTTGAATCAAAGCCTAAAATATTAACTATTGTTTCATTTAAGCCTCCACTAGCTGAATCTAAATTAGTATGACTAGAATATAAGCTTATATCATTTTTAATAAGTTTGATAATTTTTTTACCTACTAAAGTATCAGTTGTTATATTGCTTGGTTTTCTAAATATCAATGGATGATGTGTTATAATTAAATCTACATTATGTGTAATTGCTTCTTCTATTACTTCTAATGTACAGTCTAAAGATAATAAAATTCTTTTTACTTCCTTTTCCTTATCTCCAACCATTAAACCAACATTATCAAAGTCCTCTTTTAAATTGATAGGAGCAAACTCCTCAATTATTTCAATAAAATCTTTAACCCTATTCATAATTTTCTTCCTTATAAATAATTAATCATATTTGAGATTATATTTATCTTATCTTCCACTGCAGCTCTTCTATCCCTAGCACTTACAGTACTTTCTGTAATAAAGCTAAGTATTTTTTTATAATTATCTAATTTTGAATTTAAGTAATCCTTCATTAATGGATGCTTTTGCATTAATAACTTTGGACTTACTTCATGATATATTGAATCTAATGCCATTGATTCTCCATCTTTTTTTCTAACTTTAAATAACTCATAATATATTCCATCTTCTTCACATAGATTTTCACATATTATTTCATAATCATTATTATAAAGATATTCTCTTAAAACTTCTGGATTTTGAGCAGGTACTAATATTAAATAATTAAATGATGCTACTTTTTCAATATTTTCTTCAAGTATATCTCTAATTAAATTTCCCCCCATACCAGCTATGACTACTGCTTCTACTTCATCTTTTTTAAGAGGATTTAATCCATCTCCAAGTCTAAATTCTAATTCGTCTCCTGCTCCTTCTAAAATAGCATTAAGTCTAGCCTTATCTAAAGGATCTTTATTTATATCTATAGCTATAGCCTTATGACATAAACCATTTTGTGTTGCATATAAAGGAATATACCCATGATCAGTTCCTACATCTGCTAAAACTGATACTTTATCAATATTATTAATTATAAAATTTAATCTTTTGCTTAATTCCATTTATTTCTTCTCCTTGCTAAATTAAAATTAGCACCAGTAGGTGCTAATCTAAATAATCCTTTAATTTTTTACTTCTTGAAGGATGTCTTAATTTTCTAAGTGCTTTTGCTTCAATTTGTCTTATTCTTTCTCTAGTTACATTAAACTCTTTACCAACTTCTTCTAGAGTTCTTGCTCTACCATCATCTAAGCCAAATCTTAATCTTAATACTTTTTCTTCTCTTGGAGTTAAAGTATCTAAAACATTTATTAATTGCTCTTTAAGCATTGTAAATGCAGCTGCTTCTGCTGGTGCTAAAGCATCATCATCTGGTATGAAATCTCCTAAATGTGAATCTTCTTCTTCACCTATAGGTGTTTCTAATGATACTGGCTCTTGAGCAATTTTTTGAATTTCTCTAACCTTATCTACTGGTAAATCCATTACCTTTGATATTTCTTCTGGGAATGGATCTCTACCTAATTCTTGTAATAATTGTCTTTGAACTCTTATTAACTTATTTATAGTTTCTACCATATGAACTGGTATTCTAATAGTTCTTGCTTGATCTGCAATTGCTCTTGTAATCGCCTGTCTTATCCACCATGTAGCATAAGTTGAGAACTTAAAGCCTTTTCTATAATCAAACTTTTCTACAGCTTTAATTAAACCTAAGTTTCCTTCTTGAATAAGGTCTAAGAATAACATTCCTCTACCAACATATCTTTTTGCAATACTTACAACTAATCTTAAATTGGCTTCTGCTAATTTCTTTTTGGCTCTTTGATCTCCTTGTTCAATTCTATTTGCTAAATCTATCTCTTCTTCTGATGATAATAGAGGAACTTTTCCGATTTCTTTTAAGTACATTCTAACTGGGTCATCAATAGCAATACCTTCTGGAATAGTTAAATCTAATTCTTCTTCTACTTCTTCTTCAGAGTTTGGTTCACCTATAACTTCTATTCCCATAGACTCTAACACTTCATAAATCTTTTCGATTTGTTCTGGACCTAAATCAATATTTTCAAGTTCATCCATTATTTCTTTATATGTTAAAGTTCCACTTTTCTTTCCTTTATCAAGCAAGTTCTTAACTATATTCATTTTATTACTTCTATCTTCATTTTCTTTTTTAACTTGCTTAGCTTTTGTTTTTTCATCCAACATATTTTGACCTCCTTCCGTTATTGCCACCTGTACCTACACCTCTCTTTAGCTTCTCATCAAATTCTTTAACTCAATAGCAATTTGTATTGATTCTTCAATTTTCCCCTGCGACTCTAAAAGCTTTTGTCTTTGTTTTAATTCTTTCAATCTTTCGTTTAATTTATAACTATCTATCTGTTTTATTAAATCCTGAATTAATTTCTTATTATCTTTTCCTATAAGGACTTGCTGATCATTAATTTTCACAACTTCCTCAATAGTTTTTATATTTGTACATTTTGATTCTAAATAAGTTTCTATATTATTTATATTTCCCTTTTTAGCATCTTTAATGATAGAAAAAATCTCTTTATGTTCTGGAAGAATTAACTCATCTTGGCTTATTAAATTAACTATATAATCAAGATATTCTTCATTGAAACATAACTTCAATAAGGATCTTTCAGCCTTCATAAAAGCAGGCTCCTTATATAATTTCGTTCCATTTTCTTCCTTGTTATTCATAAATTCTTGATTTTGAATATTTTTTGTCATTTCTCTTGATAATAAATCATACAAAGCTTGTTCTCTTATACCTGTATTTTCAGATATTTTTTTAATATAAATATCTTTTTCTACTGGATTGACTTTTGCTAAAATCTCTGTAACCTTTTTCCCATATTTCACCAAATCGTTGCTATCTTTGAAATTTATGTTTTCCCCAGCTTTTTTTATTCTGTACTCTACTAATCCTTCTGCTTCAGTTATTAGTTTAATAAATGCATCTTTTCCATTACTTCTTACATACTCATCAGGATCTTTGCCTTGTGGAATACTTAATACTCTCACATCAAATCCTGCATCTTTTAGTATTTCTAGTCCTCTAAGAGTGGCTGTTTGCCCAGCTATATCTGCATCATAAGATATTATGACCTTATCTGCATATCTCTTCAATAACCTTGCTTGATTTACTGTTAATGCAGTTCCTAATGAAGCTACTACATTAGTAATTCCATATTGATGCAAGGTAATTAAATCCATATATCCTTCTACCATAATGAAGTATCTTTCCTTCATATTACTTTTAATTGCAAAGTTTAAACCATATAAATTAGTTCCTTTTTGGAAGACTAAAGTTTCTGGAGAATTTAAATATTTAGGCTTAGAATCATCTAAAACCCTTCCTCCAAAACCTATTACCTTTCCTCTGTAATTAAAAACTGGAAACATTACCCTATTTCTAAATCTATCATATTTATTCCCAGTCTTTTGCGAAGTTAAAACTAATCCTGCTTCTAATAAGATATTTTCACTAAAGCCTTGTTTTCTTAGATGGAATAATAAACTATTCCAACTATCCTTTGCATATCCGAGTCCAAATCTTTTTATAGTTTCTTGCCTTATTCCTCTATTTAAAAAATACTCCATGGCTGTTTTATCAGATCTTAAATTTGAGTAAAAAAACCTACCTGCTTCTACATTTACTTTATAAAGCAATTCCTTCTTTTTTGCAGTTGGATTTACTCTTTTTTCATCTTCTAATAATATGTTAGCCCTATCTGCTAAATATTTTACGGCATCTATAAAGTTCATATTTTTACTTTTCATAACAAAAGTAATTATATTTCCTGATTCACCACACCCAAAGCATTTATAAATTTGCTTTTCTTGTGAAACAGAAAAAGAAGGAGATTTTTCATTATGAAATGGACATAGTCCTGAAAAGCTTCTTCCAGTTTTTTTCAGCCTAACTGATTCAGATATAACATCAACGATGTCATTTTCTTCTTTAATTTTCTCTAGAATCTCTTCAGATATCTGCAAGGAGATCCACCTCCTTACTTATAATTTTCGTCAACTTATATTTAATTCGACATTTTTTATAAAAATCCTTCTTAAAATTATTATTTTTTATTTTTTTTATTATATCTTCTTTGTTTATATTCTTTATCAATGTAAAAATTCCTTCATTCTTAAAATTTTATTTTATCCTGAACATTAATATATTACTAATTTTGGAACAAATATAGAATTAAAGGTATTTAAACAATAATCATCGCTCATTCCTGATATATAGTCCGCAACAGCTCTTTTTATTCCTTCTTTTTCTGCTATTTCCTTATATATTCCTGGTAGTTCATCTATATGAGTATAATAATGCTCTATTAAATTTTCTAATACAAATTTCGCCTTATTTCTTTCTACCTTTAAAATATCCCCTAGATAAACATTTTTAAACATAAATCTTCTTAGTTCTGTCATAGCTTCCCAAACTTCTTTGCTAAAAACTATATCAAATTCATTATTTTTTATAGATTCACTAGTGTTTATTACTACATCTGTAACTAAAGTCTTTATCCTTTTTGAATGTGTTTCTCCTAACACCTTTATTACTTCTTTAGGTAATATATCTTCACTTAAAAGTCCTGCTCTTATAGAATCATCTATATCATGATTTAAATATGCAATTTTATCACTTACCTTAAGAACCCTTCCTTCTAAAGTTTTAGCTTTATTATTATTGTTAGTACTTAAACCACTATGATGAAGTATACCATCAATAACTTCGGCAGATAAATTTAATCCTTTTCCGTTTTTCTCTAATTTTTCTACCACTCTCACACTTTGCTCATTATGTCTAAAGCCTTCATCTAAAAACGAATTTAGTACTTCTTCTCCATTATGTGCAAAAGCTGCATGACCTAGGTCATGTCCTACTGCAATTGCTTCTATTAATTGTTCATTTAAACCTATACCTACACCTATTGTCCTTGCTATTTGAGATACTTCTAATGTATGAGTTAATCTTGTTCTATAATGATCACCAAAGGTTTTTATATAAACTTGAGTCTTATGCTTTAATCGTCTAAAGGATTTACTATGAATTATCCTGTCTCTATCAATCATGTAACAAGTTCTCATAGGATCACTTTCTTCTTTTCTTTTTCTTCCTAAGGTTTCACTACTGAATTGTGCTTGTGGAATTAATGTCAACCTTTCAATACCTTCCATTTTTTCTCTTACATTCATCTATCTCACCTCTATATAACATATTCTATATTTTTCTCTATTTTCCTCTATTTAAACATATTTATAAGTAATATATTTAATACCTAGAATATTTTCTTTTTTTAAGTAATATCTTATTAATAAGTAATTATAAAGGAGAGAATAATGGAAGGCTTATTGCTAAATATAAATGATGAACTACTTCCAATGGATGAACTAAAGAACAATATATTAATTTACTATAACTTAGAAAATTCTTCAGTTATTAATGTTAAATTTAAAAATACTGAAAAACAAAGAGCTGTTTATAAAATAGAATATAATAATAAAATCTATTGTTTAAAGAAGGTATACTATAACGAAGAAAATCTTTTATATGTTTATTCAACAATGGAGTGGTGCTATAGAAATGGAATAAATGTTCCGAAACTACTACCAACTATTACTGGTAGTAGATATGTAAAGTATAAGGGTATGCTATTCATTTTAACTCCTTGGATTGATGGAGAAAAATGTGATTTTGATAATATAAATCACGTCTTACTATCTTCTAAAACTCTAGGTAAATTACATAAGTCTTCCAAAAATTTTCTACCTATAGATGGAAGTGCTAAAAGAGAAGGATTTGAGAATTATTGTGAATCTATATCTAAACATTTTAATCAATTATTATTAAGTATCAATAATGCTCATAAATATAATGATAGATTTTCAAAGCTTTTCTTAGATAATATTGATGAAAACTTAGAACTTGCCAAGTTATCCTTTGAAGTTTCTTCCTCAATTGATTTAGATAATTTATCACATTCACTTTGCCATGGAGATTATGTTAATAAAAACATTTTAATTAATAATACTAATATTTCTTTAATTGATTTTGATAAATGTAAAATGGACTTTTCTGCTAGAGATATCTCTTATTTTTTAAGAAGATTATTAAAAAGAGAAAATACTAATTGGCAAGTTCATCTAACAATAGATGTATTAGATTCATATATTACTGAAAATGAATTAACTGATTCTGATTTAAAATTTATCATAGCATACATTGCTTTCCCACAAAAATTTTGGAAGTTATCTAGAGATTACTATAAAAACATTCGTAAATGTAATAAAAATTCATTTGTTTCTTTAATGGAAAAAGGGCTTCATAAGAGCAAGAATCAATTAGATTTCACCTATGAACTAATAAATACATTTAGACGTTATTATAATGTTAAAATATGAAAAGAGATAAATATTAAAATAAGGCTACTTAATTTGGTAGCCTTATTTTTTATCTTTTTATTTATTATCTTTTATTTTTTACTTGTGCTTGTGCAGCTGCTAATCTAGCAATTGGAACTCTGAATGGTGAACATGAAACATAGTCTAATCCTATGTTATGGCAGAATTCAACTGATGATGGATCTCCACCGTGTTCTCCACAAATTCCTAGTTTAAGATCACTCTTAACAGATCTTCCTTTTTCTGCTGCTATTTTAACTAATTGACCAACACCCTTTTGATCTAACTTAGCAAATGGATCTTGTTCATATATTTTATTTTCATAGTAGCTTCCTAAGAACTTAGCAGCATCATCTCTTGAGAATCCAAATGTCATTTGTGTTAAGTCATTTGTACCAAATGAGAAGAAATCTGCTTCCTTAGCAATTTCATCAGCTGTTAATGCAGCTCTTGGGATTTCAATCATAGTACCTATCTTGTAGTCTAATTTAGTTCCCTTTTCTTCCATTACAGCTTCTGCAGTTTTAACTACTACATCTTTAACATATTTTAATTCCTTTACTTCTCCAACAAGTGGAATCATTATTTCTGGAACTATATCATATCCTTTAGTAGCTTTAACTTCTATTGCAGCTTCAATTACTGCTCTAGTTTGCATTTCAGCTATTTCTGGATAAGAAACTGCTAATCTACATCCTCTATGACCCATCATTGGATTGAATTCATGTAATTCATTAACTGTTGCTTTTAATTCTTCAAAAGTTATTCCAAGCTCCTTAGCTAATGCATCAATATCTTCATCATTATGAGGTAAGAATTCATGTAGTGGTGGATCTAAGAATCTTATAGTTGCAGGCATTCCTTCTAAAGCTTCATAAATTCCAATAAAGTCTTCTCTTTGCATTGGAAGTAATTTTTCAAGAGCTTTTCTTCTTTGCTCTTCATTCTTAGCAACTATCATTTCTCTAACTGCCATAATTCTGTCTTCAGCGAAGAACATATGCTCAGTTCTACATAATCCAATACCTTCTGCACCAAATTCAACTGCTTGAACAGTATCTCTTGGAGAGTCAGCATTAGTTCTAACTTTTAATTTTCTTATTTCATCAGCCCATGCCATAAATGTAGCAAAATGTCCTGATATTTCTGGTGTTACTGTCTTAACAGCTTCTCCATATACATTACCAGTTGATCCATCTATAGAAATATAATCATCAGCAGTATATACTTTACCATTTACTTCTAATGTTTTATCTTCTTCATTAACTTTTATAGCTCCACATCCAGCAACACAGCAAGTTCCCATTCCTCTAGCAACAACAGCTGCGTGAGATGTCATTCCACCTCTTACAGTTAAGATACCTTCAGCAGCTATCATACCTTCAATATCTTCTGGTGAAGTTTCAAGTCTAACTAAAACTACTTTTTCACCCTTTTCATTTCTTTCCTTAGCTTCTTCTGCAGTAAATGCAATCTTACCACAAGCAGCTCCTGGAGATGCTGGAAGTCCTTTTGCAATTGCTTCAGCTTTCTTTAAATCATCACTATGGAAAGCTGGGTGAAGTAATGAGTCTAATTGGTTTGGTTCAACTTTTAAAATTGCTTCTTCTTTAGTTAACATTCCTTCTTCAACTAAATCAACAGCTATTTTTAATGCTGCTTGAGCAGTTCTCTTACCATTTCTTGTTTGTAAGAAGTATAATTTACCTTCCTCAATAGTTATTTCCATATCTTGCATATCTTTATAGTGGTTTTCTAATGTATTAACTATATCAGTAAATTGTTTGTATATTGCTGGATTTTGTTCTTCTAATTTAGATATTGGTAGTGGTGTTCTTATACCAGCAACAACGTCTTCACCTTGAGCATTCATTAAATACTCACCATATATTATATTTTCTCCAGTAGCAGGGTCTCTTGAGAATACAACTCCTGTTCCTGAAGTTTCTCCTTTATTACCAAATACCATTTCTTGAACGTTTACTGCTGTACCCCATTCTCCTGGAATATCATTTAATCTTCTATATACTATAGCTCTTGGATTATTCCATGATCTAAATACAGCTGTTATAGCTTCAATTAATTGAGTTTTAGGATCTTGTGGGAATTCTTCCCCTTTTTCTTTTTTATAAAGTTCTTTATATCTTTCAACTAAAACTTTTAAATCATCAGCTGTTAAATCAGTATCGAATTCAACACCTTTTTCTTCTTTCATTTCATCAATTAGATTTTCAAATAATCTTTTTTCAATGTTCATAACAACGTCAGAGAACATTTGAATAAATCTTCTATATGAATCGTATGCAAATCTTGGATTGTTTGTTAAATCAGCCATTGCAACAACAGATTGATCGTTTAATCCAAGGTTTAAAACTGTATCCATCATACCTGGCATTGATACTCTAGCACCTGATCTTACAGATACTAATAAAGGTTTAGTTAAACTTCCAAATTCTTTACCTGTTAGATTTTCTAAATCAGATATTTTTTGATGAATTTCTTCAATAATTTCTGGTGCAATTACTTTTCCATCTTCGTAATATTTATTACAAGCTTCTGTAGTAACTGTGAATCCTTGTGGTACAGGAATTCCTAGTAGAATCATTTCTGATAAATTTGCTCCTTTACCTCCTAGAAGGTTTTTCATTGATCCATTTCCTTCGTTAAAAAGGTAAACGTACTTCTTTTTCTCCATCTCAATACTCCTCCGTTCAATAGAATTGATATTATATACTAACAGTATTTTTATACTGTTGATACCAAATAAAAATTAGTTTCCCTCTCCTAATTTAACAAAAAGTTTAGTTATATTAGTTTTTGAAATTTTACCAATAATCTTAAACTTTACTTTTTCCTTTGATGAAGTTTTTATTTTTTCAACTATTGGAATACTATCTATTTCATGTTCAATAATTTTTTTTGCCAAATCATAAGCACTGTCATCTGCAAAACCACAAATTATATTTGGCATTCTAGTCATTATTACTCCAACTGGAACCTTATTTATATCAGTTCCTCCAATAGCATTTTTTAAAAAGTCTTTTCTAGAAACAGCACCTACTAAGGCACCATCACTTTCGATAAATAAAGTGCCTACGTCATTCAAAAACAAGAATACGATTGCATCATATACTGTAGTTTCCTCACTTACTGTTACCGGCTTTGACATTATCTCACCCGCTAAAACCTTAGATATGTTTTCTAAAATCCTAGTATTTTGACCTTTTCCTAAATATACATATCCAACCTTAGGCTTAGCATCTAGTATTCCTATCATAGTTAAAATAGCTAAATCTGCTCTTAAAGCAGCTCTAGTTACCCCAAGCTTTTCAGCTAATGCTTCGCTTGTTACAGGCTGTCCTTCTTTAACTATCCTTACTATTTCTTCTTGCCTTTCTGATAACTTCAAATTTATCCCTCTTTCTAGGTTTACCGGAAATATTCAGATAATTTAGATTAGTGCGATATTTACATACTAATTATATCATTTTATAACAGTTTGACTATGCTCAATTTTCTGAATAATCGTTCATATTAGCTGAATATTTCCATTTTTCTAATTTTATTCTCAATTTAATACTGTTTATCTTTATTTTACTCTATTTTTCTCATCTTCGTCAAATTTGACAGTATAAGTAAAAGAATTACTATCTTTATTTTCATCTTCTTTAGATTTATCAGGTTTTACAACATAATCATCAGAAGAAAATTTATCTTTTTTAACTTCATCAACCTTGTTCTTTACCTTTTCTGCTACACCAGTAGCTGCATCTTTAATATCATCTACAGCTTTACTTATATACTTGTTAACTACTTCAACTGTACCATCTGCTTTAGTAATTTCAATTGTTATTTGTGTTACAACTCCTGCTATTACTATAAATGCTAAAATTGGTGGGAAAATAATCGCAATTACACCTGCTGCTATACCAGCATTAACAGGTACATCAACTATTTCTTTTTCATCTTTACTTATTCTAATTCTAGTTACATTTCCTTTATTTATTAAGTCTTTAAGCCATTTCTTAAATTCTTCTATACTTTCAGCCTTTATTTTACTATTTTCTTTTGCATCAGCTTCTTTTATGTTTTCAATGTATATAATTGCTTCTAATACATCTCCATTAGCTATTTCAAGTGCATTTTTAGCTTCTGCATAAGTAACTCCAGTCCTCTCTCTTACTTGATCTACCTTTTCTAAAGTTATTTCCATATTAATCACTCCTTTATATAATTTAACATTTCTAAGCTTTTTGGTTTTTTAGAATAATTTGAAGATATTATGAAAGTTGTTATCTTTCTTATATCTTTTTTAACGTCATCATTTATATTTAACTTATATATCTTATCCATAGGTGTCTTAAGTAAAAACTTTATTGAATTATATGCTGGTTTAGAAATATAAATACCATGCTCTCTAGAGCATTCTTCACAAACACCACCGTAATTAGAAAGAGATATATAATTAGATACCGAAATTTTCTTTCTGCATTTTACGCACGAATCTAAGTTTAACCCATATCCTGTTTCTTTTAATAGTTTAAGCTCAAAGGATCTTATTAGCATTTCATAATCAAGTGCATCTGTATTTAACAAATACAGACATGTTAAAAAACTCTTGAATAAATTATGATTTACTTCTCCTTCTTCAACACATATATCTATTAATTCACAAATATAAGATGAATACGTAAGCTTATCTAAATTATCTAATAACCCTTGAAAAGAATTTATTATCTTACCCTCTTGTAAATTATATAAATTCTTTCCTTTAAATAATACATATTCCCCATAACATAAAGGTAAAGTAATAGATAAAAATTTACTTTTACTTTTTCTAGCCCCTTTTGCTATAGATGTTATCTTTCCAAATTTATCTGTGTATAGCCACACTAACTTATCATTTTCTTTAAATTCCATAGTCTTTATAACTACAGCATCCACCTTATGTAGTGACAGAAAAATCATCCCCTTAATTTTTTACCTTTTTATATCCTAGTTCCTTTAATAGGTTTTGATTATCTCTCCACTCTTTTCTAACCTTTACCCATATCTTTAAATTAACTTTTGCATGTAAGAATCTTTCTATTTCGTATCTTGCTGTTTCACCTATCTTCTTTAAGCACTGACCATTTTTCCCTATTATTATTCCTTTATGGGAATCTTTTTCACAAAGCATATCTACTTCAATATGCCAAGTGCCACTAGGACTTTGTTTCATTTGAATTATATCTACTGCTATACCATGTGGTATTTCTTCTCTTAATGTTCTTAAAGCTTTTTCCCTTATAATTTCTGATACTACAAATCTTTCTTGAACATCAGTTATCATATCATCAGGATAATATTTAGGACCTTCTGGCATAGCTTCTACCATCAAACTAACTAATTTATCTACATTTTTGCCCTTTAAAGCTGATATAGGAATTATCTCTTTGAATTCCATTTCCTTAGAATACATTTGAAGAGTTTTAGCAACTCTATCTTGAGTAAATTCATCTATCTTATTAACTACTAAAAATACTGGTGCTTTTTGATTTTTTAAAGTTTCGATAATAAACTTATCTCCTCTTCCTATCTCTTCGTCAGGGTTTATTAAAAATAATACAAGATCAACTTCCTTTATTGAATCCTTAGCTGAATTAACCATATATTCCCCTAATTTATGCTTTGGCTTATGTATGCCAGGAGTATCAACAAATACAATTTGATATTCATCACCAGTTAATATTGTTTGAATATTATTTCTAGTTGTTTGAGGCTTATTTGATACTATAGATAGCTTTTCTCCCATTATTTCATTTAATAAAGTTGACTTACCAACATTTGGTCTACCAACTATTGTTACGAATCCTGATTTAAACATTTTTCCTCCTAGTTTAACCCAGTATAAGAAATATCTAACTGGGGTATTTAATATAACTCTTTGTTATAATTTATCTTTAATAAATTATAACATTCTCACAGATTTTTATCATCATTTTAATTAAATTTTAAAAATAGTAAATATAAATAGTGTTAATAAGGTACCAAAAAAAGCTCCTACGACAACTTCAAATACTGAATGAATATTAGAATCCACTCTGCTTTGCGCTGTTATTACTGCCATTAAATAGCTAAGCATTATACATATAGGTTCTTCTGTAATTAATGATATGGCAGTTGCTATTGAAAAGGATAGAGCACTATGCCCACTAGGCATACCACCTCTCAATGGTGTACCTTCTCCAAAAATTGATTTCACTATTAAAGTTACTATTACAACAACTACTAATGCAATTAACACCATATAAGGTTCTGATTCTTTCATCTTATGAATAACATCATATGAAATTAATGAAATCTTATCCCAAAATATAATATAGCCTACAACTAGTGCATTCATTGCAGTAATTAACACAGCACCTGCAGCTGCATTTTTTGCTATTTTGGCAAGTGGATGATAATGATTAGTAGACATATCAATAGTTGCTTCAATTGCAGTATTTATAACTTCAGCAGCCAATACCATTGTAATTGTAATTGCTAATATAAGAAATTCCACCTTTGATATATCTATTACAAAACAAGCTATAAGAACACATAAAGCAGCAAATATGTGAATCTTCATGTTTCTTTGACTTCTAATAGTTTGAATAATACCTGTTACTGCATAATTAAAGCTTTCAACCAGCTTTTTTATCTTCATAAACCCTCCCATTATAGTTTTATCTTCTAATATCTAATTTATTTAAAATTTCTTCTTCTCTTTTTCTCATTTTCTTTTTATCTTCTTCTATCATGTGGTCATAACCAAGTAAATGTAAAATAGAATGGACTACTAAATAACTTACTTCTCTTTCATAAGAATGACCATATTCTTCACTTTGTTCCAAAGCTTTTTCTAAGGATAATACCATATCTCCAAGCACTATTTCATTTCCATCTTTAAAAGTCTCATCAAAATCAAAATCTAAATACATATCTTTATAAACCTTGTTTTCTTCAAAATCTAACATAGGAAAGGATAATACATCTGTTTCTCTATCAATATCCCTAGTCTCATTATTTATTTCTCTTATTTCATTATTATCTACAAATAATAATGAAATTTGATATTCAATATCTACACCTTCTTCTTTCAAAGCAAAATCACAAACCTTTGAAATATCATCTATAAATTCTTCAGTTACTTCAATTTTATCTTGTCTATTTTCTGTATATAACATTTTTTCTCCTTTTTCAAATAATTTATTAATAATAAAGGGAAAGGTAAATACCCTCCCCTATTAATTATTCACCTTTTTCTCAGTTGGATATTCTATTCTATGATGATATATTCCATCTAAAGTCTTTAAAAAACTTTTCCTTATTAATTCTATATCTTTTAATGTTAAATCACAATTTATTAATTGATTATTATTTATTTTATCATTAATTATATTATTTACCATATTTTCAATTTTATCTTTAGTTGGCTCAGGAATTGATCTTACTGATGCCTCCACACTATCTGCAAGCATTAATATTCCAGATTCCTTAGTATCAGGAATTGGACCTGGATATCTAAAATCTTCTTCATTAATTTCTTCTGGATTATCAGAGGAGTTTTTAACTTTATAATAAAAATATTTAACTAAAGTTGTCCCATGATGTTGGACTATTATATCTTGAATAATCTTTGGAATCTTATGCTCCTTAGCCATTTCTAATCCATCTTTAGTATGAGATAAAATAATTAAAGTACTTAAATTTGCTGTAATCTTATCATGAGGATTTTCTTTACCTATTTGATTTTCACCAAAGAAATAAGGCCTTTTAGTTTTTCCAATATCATGATAATAAGCTCCAACTCTTGCTATTACTGGATTTCCTCCAACAACTTCCGCTGCTGCTTCTGCTAAATTAGCTACCATCATACTATGATGGTAAGTACCAGGAGCTTCCATTAACAACTTCTTCATAAGTGGTTGATTTGGATTAGATAACTCTAATAGTTTTATATTAGTAACTACATCAAAAATTGATTCATAAAATGGTAGTAATCCAACAGATAATATTCCAGATATCAAAACTCCAATAATAACAAATCCTGTTTGAATAAAATTTTCTTTTAAATTATTAGATGAAATCATACCAACAGTTAATGTTAATACAGCTAATACAATTGCTATATACATAGTTGAGTAAATAATATCATTTCTTTGTTGAACCTTTTTAACTGATGTTGATCCTAAGACAATAGCTATTACAGATAAAATAATTACAGATGGATTAAATCCAACAACTACCGAAACAAATACTAAATTTAATAAATTAACAAAAAGTGATAATCTATATTCTATTAGTATAGTCATTAACATTGCTCCAGAAGCAATAGGAATTAAATATGGTGATATTATATTTAAACTTAACGATAGAATAATAGTAATAATATTTATACCACTTATTAAAACTATAAATTTATTGCTTTTATATATATCAGGTCTTTCTCTAGATATATAGCTATATTCAATAAATAAAACTAATGCAACTAAAATAGCTAATGCAATAAATGAGGATAAATAGCTCTTTGTTAGTCCACTATTTAATAACCCTAACTCATTTAATATTTCTATTTGCCTTTCAGTAACAGGTTCTCCTTCTTTAACTATAATTTGATTTTTCTTTATTATTTCCTTTTGTACATTTTTTTGTACTTCTTTTATATTTTCCTCCATTTTTTCTTTATCAATAAATAAATTCGCTTTAATTTGCGAATATAAAACACTCTTCAAAGTATCTTCTAAATTTCTATCTAAGTTATAACTAATAAGTTCTTCACTTGCTAAATCCTTTGCTTTTTGTAAAGCTTCATAGTCATTTTCTCCAATATTATTTTTATAAGCCTTTTCTAAAGCTTGTAACGTTTTATTTTGAATATCAGAAATCTTAGAAGCTTCTAAGGACAATAATATGTTATATTCTTCATCTGTTAACCTAAAGTCATCAATTTTTTTAATTTCTGTAAGTTTATCTTTAACATCTTTTGTTGAAGAAACCTCTGTTGCTACCTTATTAAATAGTTTGTTTATATTATCTATAGCTTGAGTCTTTACTTCACTCTTTACTGTATATTGTTTATCTTCTTTAGCTTTAGCTATAGCTTCCTCTATTTTTTCTTGCGTTGCTATTTCATCCACAGTATCTATTGGTGCCTTTATATCTACAGTTGCTATATCTCCAACAGATAAATTATGCTTCTTGGGTGAAATTGTAGTTAATAAGATTACATAAGTAACTAAAAATACTATTATGTATATCAGAATTCTTTTGTATCCTTTATTATCATTCTTCTTATCTTTCTTCAAAAACAAATTTATCCTCCTTTAACTACATAGTTTTAATAATCAACAGGTTCATTATTAACAATATTTTGTTGAACTATAAAAACTACGTTCACTACTATATCTTCAATTGAGTTCTCCTTTGTAGTAATAATTCTATCAACAATTTTAGCCTCTCTTGTTAAACTATTGTAAAGTGATTCCTCTAAAGCTTTTACAGAATTATTTATTATTTCTTCTTTTGATAGTTCTACTGGAAATTCTTTTTTTTCATAATAATTTATCTTCGTTATTATTTTTTTACTTTCCTCTATTTTATCATACTCTTTAAAATCTTTTATAGCTTTTTTAATATAAATTTTTTTCCCAAAGAAAGATAAATAAATATCACTATCTTTTTCTCCTGTTCTCTTCATTTCCTTTCCATCTACTTTAGCCATCATACTTTTTTCATAAAATGTATTTGCCATTACTACCCCATCTGGTATAACCTCATAAGGCTCTTCTTCTTTTCCATTTATTCCTTCTATTATTACATCTCCAACATGAACATATTCTCCAGCATGAACAGTAGATCTTCCTGAAAATGTATATACTCTACTAACTTCCCCATCCATCTTAGCAACTAAATTCCCATATTTTTTTTCTTTAATTTTTGGAGGGTTTACTTTTTCTTCAATAGATATTTTTAATGTAGATCCTTCAACCCTAGCTCTAAGCCAAAGTATATCAGAATTAATATTTTCTAACTTTTTCTCTATATCTTTAAAATCTATTGATTTCTTTCTTATACCTGGCTTAATTCCCATAGAATAAAGCTGTTGCCTTATTTCATATGGAGAAACATTTTGTTTTGTAGTAATTTCTATGCTCCATACAAAGGTTGAAAAATATAAGAGTAAAATAAAAAAAATTCCTCCTCCTATGCATAAAAATAATTTTTTCTTTAATTTACCCACAAGAAATAACCTACCCTTGCTTCCTACTATTTTACATTTTCCATTTAACTTTTTAACAATAAGGATAACATCTTTATAATCACTATACTCTATAGTTATCCTAATGGTTGCAGCATCAACTCTCTTTACATTAATAATCTTAATATTTTCACTCCACAATATGTTCAAAAGTCTTTCAGGTCTTAATATGTTAATTTCAACTATAACTCTACCACTTTCAAAAACTCCTGTTGCCATACTACACCTCATAACTAATTAATTTAAAATTGCCACTAATGGTTATAGTTGATTCTCCAATATATAATATTTCAAAGTTTTCTCCTTCAATATTAATAATTTTATCTTTGGTATTTATTTTAATAATACTTCTTTCAAATAATATTATACCTTTATGATTCTCTATAGTTATTTCACTATTACCAATAATAGTTATCTTAGGAAGATTCATTGTTACATCTTTAGGTAAGTCAAATTTTTCACTTAATATCTCTCTAGTTCTTTCTATTTTTTCTTTCATATACTTATCTCCTTATATTTTTTTCTCATAGTACTCTATGATTAAAATATATAGAAAATTACTTAAAAAAAGTAAAAAGCAAAAGGAATAAATTCCTTTTGCTTTTATTTATCAACTAATATTAATCTTATAAAATTGACTTTGTTATAACTTTACAGTTATTAATGTTATTACCACCAACGGTGTAGCTGTTTCTTTAATAATTTTATTTTTCTTTTATTTACTGCTGAGGAAGGTACTTAATAAGATTTATCACAAAATCTTATTTATTCCCTCAATTCAAGTATAATAATTATTACACTTTTTTGATAAACATATAAACTATAGTCCTCAACCTTAATGTATTAAAAATACACTTAGACTTATTGGATAAACATAGCCTCCAATAATAGCTAACTTAATTAATTAAGTTAAATTGAAAATTAAATCAAAATTATTCTACTTGAATTTTCTCTTTCTAGCAGCTTCTGATTTTTTCTTTCTTTTCACGCTTGGCTTTTCATAGTGTTCTCTCTTCCTAACTTCTGAAAGAACTCCTGCTCTAGCACATTTTCTCTTGAATCTTCTTAACGCACTTTCAAGTGTTTCGTTTTCTCCAACTTTTATTTCTGACATCTATTATCCCTCCCTCCGCTAGCTCAAATTAATTAATTTAACTCAGCTACGGGCTTAATAACACACGCTATATTATACAATAGGTGGTCTTTAAAGTCAACTATTTGCTATAAACATTTTAGCCTGGTGGCCATTTTAAATCTCTTTGACCTAATACATGAAAATGCATATGATCTACAGTTTGACCTCCATCTTTTCCACAATTATTCACTATTCTATAGCCTGTTTCATCGATATTTAATTCTCTTACTAATTTATTAATTACTAAGAAGATATGTGAAATAATATCACAATTTTTTTCAGTTAATTCATTAACGCTTTTAATATGCTCCTTAGGTATAACTAAAAAATGTACAGGAGCCTCCGGACTTATATCATGAAAAGCCAATACCTTATCATCTTCATATATCTTTTTGCTTGGAATCTCTCCATTTACTATTTTACAAAAAATACAATTCATAAAATCACCACCCTTCATACTAAAGTAGTTTTGCTATTCCATATTCATTTTCTGCTTTTTCAATCTCTATATCTACTATTTTACCAGTAACATCGGTACATGTGCAAGGGACCTGTACTTTTATATAGTTTCTTGTATAGCCTTCATACACTCCATCTTTCCCTTTTACTTGTGTTTCTATTAAAACATCCATTTCTTTTCCTATAAACTTTTCTATAAATTCTTTTTCATTTTTATTGCTTAATTCAATTAAAAGCTTACTTCTCTTTTCTTTGATAGTTCCATCTATTTGATTTCCCATATCAGCAGCTTTAGTTCCTTTTCTCGGACTATATTTAAATACATGAGTTTTAGTAAGTTTAATTTTTTCTAAGAATTTATAAGTTTCATTGAATTCCTCTTCTGTTTCTCCTGGGAATCCTACTATAACATCTGTAGTAATAGAGACATCAGGCATAGTTTCTCTTAACAGTTCAACACTTGCAGCATATTCTTCTGCAGTATATCTTCTATTCATTCTTTTTAGAGTTGCATCACATCCACTTTGTAATGATAAATGGAAGTGAGGACAAAGCTTTTTAAAACCTTTCATCTTTTCTATTACTTCTTCAGTAAAGAATGCAGGCTCTATTGAGCCTATTCTAATTCTTTCAATTCCTTCAACCTTTTCTATTTCATCGATTATATCTATAAGATTTACGCTACCTTCTAAGTCTAACCCATAGGATGCTGTGTGAATTCCTGATAAAATAATTTCTTTGAATCCATGCTCTGCTAACTTATTTACTTCTTCTAATACTTTTTTAGGATCTTTTGAACATACTGATCCTCTTGAATATGGTATTATACAATATGTACAAAATCTATTACATCCATCTTGAATCTTTAAGAATGCTCTAGTTTTATCTTGATATTCTTCTATATTTAATTCTTCAAATTTCTTATTTTTAAGTACACCTTCAACATGGACTTGTAATTTTCCTTCATCTCTTGCTTTATTTACATAATAAACTACATCACCTTTATTTCTTGTACCTAAAACTACATCAACTCCAGGTATTTCTGAAACTTCTTTTGGAGCTATTTGTGAATAACATCCTACAACGGCAATTATAGAATTTTCATTTAATCTTCTTGCTCTATTTATTATTTGTCTAGACTTTTTATCACCCATATTAGTAACAGTACATGTATTTATTACATACACATCTGCTTTTTCACTAGATTCTACAACTTCATATCCTTCTCTTATAAACTTTTCAGCCATAGCTTCTGATTCATATACGTTAACCCTACAGCCAAGAGTAGAAAATGCAACTTTCATTATTTATTTCCTCCTAAATCTCCAAGCTCATATTGAACTAATGAAGTAGCAACAAAGCCCGCTGTTTCAGTTCTAAGAATTCTACTTCCTAAAGTTACAATATAAGCACCATTTTCTTTTAATTCATTTATCTCACTTGATTCAAATCCACCTTCTGGACCAACTAAAATTCCAACTGTTTTTATTTTAGATGTATCAATGCTATTATCATTAAATAATGTTTTTATTCCAAAATTCTCAGCATTTTCGTAAGGAACTATAACTAGATCTAAATCTTTCATAGCTTTCTTTGCTTCTTCAAAAGTAATAGGTTCACAAACCTTTGGTATAATTGTTCTTTTACTTTGCTTTGCAGCTTCTAGTGCTATTCTATTTAGTCTATCTAACTTTTTAAATTCACCTTTTAATTTTATATCTACTCTTTCAGTTAAAGTAGGTATGAATTCAGTTATACCTAATTCTGTTCCTTTTTGAACTATTAAATCCATCTTTTGAGCCTTTGGTAAACCTTGAAATAAATAAATTTTCACTTTACTTTCATTATTTATTTCAAGCTTTTCTTCTATATCTACAATTACTTCTTGTTTTGTAATAGTCCTTATTTTCGCTAAAAATTCGTGGCCATCACAATTATTTAAAACTATTTTATCCCCTTCATTTAGCCTTAATACTTTATATAAATGTTTTACATCATCACCTAAAATTTTTGCTGTTATATCTGTAAAATTTTCTTTAGGAGTAAAAAATTTATGCATACAACAATCTCCTTAAAACTATTTTAATTTGGCAACTATGCAGTTCCATTCCCCATCTTTATTTATTTCCAATACTTCAAAGCCTACTTCTTCAAGCTTCTTAGTAACCATATCTACCCTATCATGAATAATTCCAGAAGTTATAAAGTATCCATCTTTCTTTAATACTCTTTTAACATCTTCTGTTAATATACAAATTACTTCTGCAATTATATTAGCAACTACTATATCTGCTTTGCCATCTATTACTTCAACTAAATTTCCATATAATATTTCTATATTATTTAAATTATTTAACCCTACATTTTCATTTGCAGATTCTACTGCAACTGGATCTAAATCCACTCCAATTGCCTTTTTTGCTCCTAGTTTTGCTGCAGCAATTGCAAGTATTCCAGAACCACACCCTACATCAAAAATAGTACTATCTTCTTTTACATACTTATCTAAAGCTTGGATACACATTCTTGTTGTTTCATGAGTTCCTGTTCCAAAAGCCATACCTGGGTCAAGCTCTAATACTAATTCATTTTCCTTAGCATCATATTCTTCCCAAATTGGTTTTACTACTATTCTTTCCCCAATCTTAGTAGGCTTATAATACTTTTTCCAATTATTAGCCCAGTCTTCTTCATGCATCTTTTCACTTTCAACCTTAGCTAATCCTGTATCTATACCCATTTCCTTTAGCTCTCTCATTTTTCCATTAACATATTCTAAGACTTCTTCTATGTTGTCTTCTTCAGAAAAATAAGCTTTAACTACAGCTACTTCCCCTTTATGTTCTAATACATTTATATCTGCAAAATCCCAAGTAAGCGGTCCTTGTTCTCTTTCTAATATGTCATTTGGATCTTCAATTGCAACCCCTTTACAATCTAATCCATAAAAAATTCCTGAAACTGGCTCTAAAGCTTCACTTTTTGTTATAACTCTAATTTCAATCCATGTTCCTTCCATTAAAATCAGTCCTTTCAAAGATATTTGACTAATTTATTATTTTACACTTATGTTAAGTTTCTGTCTAGGTATTAACTTAAAAAGTTTACCTTATAGATATTAATTAATTATAATAATAAAATAAGGCACTGATTTTTCAGTACCTTATCTATAGTCAAAAACTTATAACTATAAAATATTATTATTTAGATGCCTTAGCTGCTTCTAAAATTGCATCATAAGTTGGTTGGTCTGTGATTTCATCTAAGTATTCAACAAAAGTTATATTATTGTTTGAATCAACTACAAATGATGCTCTAGTTAATAATCCTAATTCCTTTGCATAAGTACCTGTAGCCATTCCGAAACTTCTATATTTATAATCTGAAAGAGTCTTAACTTTTTCCACTCCTTCTAATGCACACCATCTGCCTTGAGCAAAAGGTAAATCCATTGAAACTGTATAGCAAGTTACTCCATCTAATGAATCAATTTTTCCATTGAAAGTTTTTACTTCCATATCACAAACTGGTGTGTCTATTGATGGAACTGTTAAAAACACTCTAACGCCCTTTGAATCTTTTTCAGTGAAATCTCCTAATTCATTTGTAGTAACTGTAAATTCTGGGAACTTATCTCCAACAGCTAATGTATTTCCTTCTAATGTAATTGGTGCTCCTTGAAATTTTACCATTTTCATTTTATCTTCCTCCTAAATTAAAATAATCTTTATTATTTTAATAATAATCATTATCTATACCTTTGTATTATATATCTAATAATTACTTTCTGTAAATATTTATTATTTTCAAATATTGTCATTTTAACTTAGAATAAGCAATGTAATTGTTTATACCTCATATTTTGCAACTAAATCTTTAAATTCTTTCTCTTTCTTAATTAAATAATCATTGAATTCCATATTGCTTTCTTCTATATCATTAGAAAGATTTAATAAAAATTCTGGTATTTTCACAGCTGGGATATCCCCTAAAGCAGTTCCAAGCTTAGTTTCACCTACACCATATGCTCCTCCAACATATAAAGTAAAGCAGTCATCTACCTTATCTCCTACTCTCTTTTTCTTTCCAGTAAAGCCTATAGAAGATATTTGATGAACTCCACATGAATTTTGACAACCTGAAAAATGTATTTTAGGTAGTACATCTAATTTATTATTATTCTTCTTAAAATAATCTAAAACTGAATTTAAAGTTCCTTGACTATTACATAAGCCTATTTGACAAATTGGCACTCCAATACATGATACACTTTGTTCAAATTCAGTTTTAGCTCCCATTTCTTCAGTTAATTCTAATAATTCTCTCGCTTCATTTCCATTTAGATTTCTAAAATATATACCTTCTGTCATAGCTAATCTTATTTCTATGTCCTCAAAGTTATTTATTAAATCTAAAACCTTCTTTAAATCATTAGTTGGCCATTGTCCTCCAACTGGATGTAAGTATACACTATATAATCCCTTTTGTTTTTGCTTAAATAATCTAGGATTATTTATTTCTACTTCTATTCCTTGCTTATTATAAGTCTTATTATTTACTTCTATCTGTAAATTTTCACTAGCTTTAACTTCATCCACATATTTTTTATAACACTTTAAGAATTCTTCTTCTCCCATTCTATCTAATATGTATCTTACACGAGCTCTATTTCTATTTTCATAATCTCCTTCTGCCATAAACATTCTAACCATAGCTTCAATATAGAATAAAACATCCTTTGGTTCTATTAGCTCACTATATCTAGCAGCTTTTCTAGGATTTTGCCCTAATCCGCCACCTAGATATACTTCAAAATACTCTTTTCCTTCTTTATTAACTGCAACAAATCCTAAATCTTGAACTGTACAATGTGCTTCATCTTCTACGCCACTAGAAAAGGATACTTTCAGTTTTCTTGGTAATTTATATGTTGTAATTCTTTCTAAGAAATAATTTCCAGAAGCCATTGCATAAGGGGTAACATCAAAAGCTTCATTTTCCTGAACCCCAGATAATGGAGACATAGCTACGTTTCTAGGGTAATTTCCACCTGCTCCTCTTGTATAAATATTATTATCTAAAGCTTCCTTCATTAAATCACATATCTCATCTATATTAAGACCATGCAATTGTATAGCTTGACGAGTTGTTAAATGAATTTTATCAAGGCCATATTTATTTGCGAAATCGTAAACTTTATACATTTCATCTACATTTGTTACTCCTGATGGAATTCTAAGTCTTATCATGAATTCCTTTCCACCCTTATGAGCATATACTCCAAATCCACCAGAAGCATGTTTAAATTGCATTAAATTAATTTCTCCATTGATAAATTTATGACCTTTTTCTCTAAACCCTTCTATTTCTCCGTATAGAACTTCTTTTAATCTTTCCATTTTACCACCTCTTAACAAATTTCTTCCATGTTAAATTATATCATTAAAAATTATATGTTATCATTTGATATTCTTATAATAACTATAAGTATTACTTATTAGTAAAAATTTATTTCATTATTTATTTTACTCAAATTAATAGTTTTTATTATTATTTAAAATATAATTATTATATATGTACAAAAAGAGGATTAGCCTTTGCTAACCCTCTTATTTAAATAAATCTTTTAATCCTTTTTTATGGTGTATTCCTTCACCAACATTTTCTCCACAAGCTTCCATAAATGCTTTTAAAGCATCCTTTTGCTTTTCATTTAAATTCTTAGGAATATCTACTATTACTTTTACATATTGGTCGCCTCTTCCAGATAAATTAACCCTAGGTATTCCCTTTCCTTTTAATCTAAATAATGTACCTGATTGAGTTCCTGCAGGAATAGTATATTTAACATCTCCATCCACAGTTGCTACTGTTATTTCTGTTCCTAAAGCAGCTTTTCCCATAGAAATATGAGCATCTATATATATATCATTTCCTTTTCTTACAAACTTCTTTGAAGGAGCTACATTAATTCTTACATATAAATCTCCTGGAGGTCCATCATTAGTTCCATGATTTCCTTGTCCTCTTAAAGGCATAACATTTCCAGTATCAACACCTGCTGGTATATTAACTTTAATTTTTCTAGTCTTTCTTACATGACCTCTTCCATGACAATCTGTACATGGTTCTTCTATAACTGTTCCACTTCCACCACAGGTATTACAAGTTGAAGTGCTTACAAAACTTCCTAATGGAGTTTGTCTTTGTACCCTTACTTGCCCTTGACCATTACATGTTGGACATGTTTTCTTTGATGTGCCTGCTTTTGCTCCACTTCCCTTACAAGTTTCACACTTTTCACTTCTATCTATTGATATTTCTTTTTCTACACCAAAAACAGCTTCTTCAAAAGTTAAATTAATTGTATATTCTAAATCGGAACCTCTTTGAGGACCATTTCTTCTTCTTCCGCCGCTGCCTCCGCCACCGAAGAAGCTTTCAAATATATCTCCAAATCCGCCCATATCAGAAAAATCAAAGCCACCGAATCCACCTGATCCAAAACCACTACCATCAAAGTCAACTGTTCCATACATATCATATTTTGCTTTCTTATCTGGATCAGAAAGTACTTGATATGCTTCATTTATTTCTTTAAATTTATTTTCAGCTTCCTTATTACCTTGATTCTTATCAGGATGATATTTTATAGCTAACTTTCTAAAGGCCTTCTTTATGTCTGCATCTGATGCTCCTTTTTCAAGTCCAAGGGCTGCATAATAGTCCTTATTTGCCATCTATTTTCACCACCATTTTTTAACTTTATAAAAGGGAAGACGACTTTTGCCTTCCCTCCTATATTATATATATTACACTAATAGTTTACAACTATTTATCGTCTTTCACTTCAAAATCTGCATCTACTACATTATCATCATTTGGAGTACTGTTAGTTCCTGCTCCTCCCATATTGTTTGGATCAAAGCCTGCCCCTTCTGCTCCATTTGGATTAGCATCTGCATACATCTTAGATGAAATAGCATAGAATTCTTTATTTAATTCTTCCATAGCATTTTTTATAGCTTCAAGATCTTCTCCATCTTTAACTTTATTTAATTCATCTAATTTAGCTTGAACTTTTGCCTTATCATCTGCTGATACCTTATCACCTAATTCTTCTAAAGCTTTAGCTGTTTGATAAGCTACTTGATCAGCATTATTTTTAACTTCTATTTTTTCTTTTCTCTTCTTATCTTCTTCAGCAAATTTTTCTGCTTCTTTTACTGCCTTTTCTACTTCTTCTTCACTTAAGTTAGTTGAAGCTGTTATAGTGATATTTGCTTCTTTATTAGTTGCTTTATCTACTGCTGATACTTTAACTAATCCATTAGCATCTATATCAAATGTAACTTCGATTTGAGGAATTCCTCTTGGTGCTGGAGCTATTCCAGATAAAGTGAATCTTCCTAAAGTCTTATTGTCAGCTGCCATTTGTCTTTCACCTTGAACTACGTGAATTTCAACTGATGTTTGACCATCTGCTGCAGTTGAGAATGTTTGACTCTTCTTAGTAGGAATTGTAGTATTTCTTTCAATAAGTGGTGTAGCAACTCCACCTAATGTTTCAATTCCTAATGTTAATGGAGTAACGTCTAATAATAATACATCCTTAACTTCTCCAGTTAATACACCTGCTTGAATAGCAGCACCAATTGCTACACATTCATCTGGGTTTATTCCCTTTGAAGGTTCTTTTCCAGTAAAGTTCTTAACAGCTTCTACTACTGCTGGAATTCTTGTAGATCCTCCAACTAATATTACCTTATGAACATCGCTTAATGAAAGATTTGCATCTGCTAAAGCTTTTTTCATTGGATCAATTGTTCTTTGAACTAAATCATGAGTAATTTCATTGAATTTAGCTCTAGTTAAGTTCATATCAATATGTTTTGGACCTGTTGCATCTGCAGTAATAAATGGTAAGTTTATATTAGTTTGCATTGATGATGATAATTCAATCTTTGCTTTTTCAGCAGCTTCTTTTAATCTTTGAAGTGCCATCTTATCATTTCTTAAATCTATTCCATTTTCAGTCTTAAATGTATCTGCTATATAGTTCATGATTCTTTCATCAAAATCATCTCCACCTAGCTTAGTATCACCATTAGTTGCTAATACTTCAAATACACCATCACCTAATTCTAGGATAGATACGTCAAAAGTACCACCACCTAAGTCATAAACGAATATCTTTTCGTTAGAATCCATTTTATCTAATCCATAAGCTAAAGCTGCAGCTGTTGGTTCATTTATAATTCTTAAAACTTCTAAACCAGCAATTCTTCCTGCATCCTTAGTTGCTTGTCTTTGAGAATCATTAAAGTAAGCTGGAACAGTGATAACTGCTTGAGTTACGCTTTCTCCTAAATAAGCTTCTGCATCTGCTTTGATTTTTTGAAGAACCATTGCTGATATTTCTTGTGGTGAATGGTCTTTTCCATCTATATTAACCTTATAGTTAGTTCCCATATGTCTCTTTATTGATATTACAGTTCTATCTGGGTTAGTAATTGCTTGTCTTTTTGCGATTTGTCCTACTAATCTTTCACCATTTGCTTGGAATGAAACTACTGATGGAGTAGTTCTTGCTCCTTCTGAGTTACTTATTACAACTGGTTCTCCACCTTCCATTACTGCTACACATGAGTTAGTTGTTCCTAAATCAATTCCTATTATTTTTCCCATAATCTATTTCCTCCTAAAATATATCTTCTAATATTAAAATTTAGTTAATATGTCTTAATTTTAATTAGCTACCTTTACTACAGTATATCTAATAACCTTATCTCCTCTTTTATATCCCTTTTGGAATACTTCTGCAATTGAATTTGCTCCTAAATTTTCATCTTGTATATGCATTACTGCTTGATGATAGTTCGGATCAAATTCTCCACTAGCATCAATTTCTTCTACACCTAGTTTTTCAAAGGATGTTTTGAAACCTTTAATAGTCATTTCAATTCCTTTTTTAATATCTTCAACATTTCCTTCTACTGATATAGCTCTTTCTAAATTATCAAGTACAGGTATCATTTCTTTTAACACATCTGTACAAGCATCTGTGTATATTCCTTCTTTTTCTTTAGAAGTTCTTTTTCTATAGTTATCATATTCTGCTGTTAATCTAAGTAGTCTTTCTTTTAAAGCTTCTGCTTCATTGTTTAGCTTTTTGTTTTCATCTTTTAACTTACGCATAATATCTAATTCATTTTCCTTATCATTATTTTCTTCTGCCATATCTTCTGAAGAGTCCTCAGCTGAATCATTTGAAGAATCTGTTGTATCGTATTCCATATCTATATTTGATTCTTCATTTATTTCAGCATCAGCATTATTATTAACATTAGTTTTTTCTTCTGAACTATTTTGGTTATCTAATGTATCCTTAATATCCTCCACAAAAACACCTCATCTCTTACTCTATAATTTGATTTTTTAAGCTTTTATTAAGTTCTTTCATAACTTCATTCATAATTGCAATTACTTTTGAATAATTAATTCTCTTAGGTCCAATTAATCCAATCTTTCCTATTGGCCTACCATCTACAGAATATTCAGCTGATATAATAGAACAATCCTTTGCTTCTGGGAAAAAATTTTCCTCTCCAATTCTAATTGTAATATCATTTCCAGGTTCAATTAAATCAAGCAAATTATCTTTATCATTTATTAATGATAAAATTTCCTTTGCCTTTTCGATATTATTGTACTCAGGATAATTAAAAATATTAGTTGTTCCTTCAACAAATACTTCTGTATTGTTAGATTCCTTTAAAGTTTCATATAAAGCTGGAAGAATTCCATTAAACACTTCATCAAAACCTTGCAATTCATGCTTAAGGTTGTTAATAACTTCTAAATTAATTTCATCAATAGTCAAATTCCTAAGTCTAACATTTAAAACATTGTTAATCATTTGAATAGTTTCAGGTTTTGGCATATTATTAACTCTTATTCTATGATTTTTAATAACTCCACTATCTGCTACTATTACAGAGACCAAATTATGATTATCGATAGGCAATAATTGAATAGATTTAATATAACTACTTCTTACTGAAGGAGTCTGTACTACTGTAGTTAAGTTTGTTAGTTCTGAAAGTAGAGAACAAGCTTCCTTTACTATCTTATCTACTTCATACATTGCAGAATTAATTAAATACTCTTTAATTTTTAATTCCTCATCCTTAGTTAACCTTCCTGTATCCATTAACTTATCTACATATAATCTATAACCTTTATTGGAAGGTATTCTTCCTGCTGAAGTATGAGGCTGTTCCAAATACCCCATTTCCTCTAAATCAGCCATTTCATTTCTAATAGTAGCTGACCCTACTCCTAAGTTATATCTTTTAGCTATTGTCCTTGATCCTACTGGCTCACCAGTCATAATATAGTCATTAATGATAGCTTGAAGTATTTTTATTTTTCTTTCATCAATAGCCATTATATCACCTCTATCTGTTAGCACTCAATATGGTCGAGTGCTAATGACTACAATATCAATATATTCCTTATTAAGTTTTTTGTCAATTCAAATTAGCCACGAAATAAATAATATAATTTAATTTTATTAAATTATTTTTACTTTTCTTTATTTTTCTAATAAATTCTCTATTTTTCTACCATGCTTAAGTTAATATAAAATCACTCATTACTGAATTAGATAGCTCTATTCCCTTTTCCGTTAATTTCAATTTATCACTTTCTAAAATTAATAATTTTTTATTTATATTTTTATCAATAACCTCTTTATATATACTTTCAATATTTACCTGAAATCTTTTTTTAAATTCAGTTAAACTTATTCCTTCTAGCATTCTTAAGCCCATAAATACAAATTCTTCCATGCTATCTTCCATTGTATTTATTGTTATTTCTTCTATTATTTCTTCTCCTGAATTAATTCTATCTATGTAATTTTTAACATTATTTATATTTTTAATTCTTCTTCCATCTATAAATGAAGTAGATGCTGATCCAAGTCCTAAGTATTCATCACACTTCCAGTAAACCTTATTATGATAACATTCAAAACCTTCTTTTGAATAATTAGATATTTCATATTGATGATATCCATATTTAGTTAATATATCCTTAGTTATTTCATACATTAATCTTTCATCTTCCTCTGATGGTAGTATTAATTTATTGCTTTCCCAAAGCTTATAAAATGCTGTTCCTTCTTCAATTATTAAGCTATAAGCTGAAATATGCTCTGGATTTAAATTAGCAATTACTTCTAAAGATTCCTTCCATTCATCAACACTTTGATTAGGAAGCCCAAACATTAAATCTACATTTATATTTTTAAAGCCTACTTTTCTTGCTAATTTAAAATTTTCTTCAAATTGTTTAAAGCTATGAATTCTTCCTATATCCTTAAGCAATGAATTTTGAACTGCTTGAAGCCCCATACTTATTCTATTTACGCCTCCATTTAACATGGCTGCTAACTTTTCTTCTTCTAAAGCTCCTGGATTGCACTCCATTGTAAACTCCATATCTTCAATAAGATCAAGCTTTCTTATAGAATTTAAAATCTTAACTATTTCCTTAGTTTCAAGGTAAGATGGCGTTCCACCACCTATAAATATACTTTTTATAACATATTTACTTGCCTTAGACTCTATTTCCTTACATAATGCCTCAACATAATCATCTCTTAAGTAATCTATAGATGCATATGATGGAAAATCACAATAAAAACATTTTTGTTTGCAAAATGGTATATGTATATAAAGAGATAATTCTTTTTTATTATCCATATTATCAACTCTTTCTTTTTTAAATTCTTTTATTCTTATTATACAAAAACAACAGAAAATAGAAAGCATTTAACTTTTTTACA